>CAYXNR010000021.1:0-36598 GCA_964466595.1 uncultured Coxiellaceae bacterium
GCTGGCATCCAGGCTTTTACCTGCCCTGGATTCCGGCTTAAAGCATGCCGGAATGCCTTCTTCTCTAGCTTAACCGAATACTTACAAGGCTAAGCTAGAGAAGAAGGCATTCACAAGCTCTAAGGCAGATAAGTCTCCGATCCAAAACGTTTAGCCTGTTTTTTCCGATAACGCAGTTCCTGGATGGGCGTGCGGGGCGGCGGATCAAGCGGAATAATTACAGCATTATCATTTACATAAGGTGAAATCACATTGGGCCAGCCAAAAATATAAATACTGCTGTTATCGTCGGCGGCCGCAAAAGCACGATCATCTGCTGTGGTATTAATGTGAGCCCACTCACGCGCTCGAGCATAGGTATAACGACTCAAGAGCTTACTTCCAGCAAAGATAGAGGATCCACGGGCATCGATATAAAGGGTTTTGGTTTGTCCCGAAAGGCCAATCATCGCTTTATCGCGGAGGTAGGCATAAATATCCTGGCTCTTTACTTGGTCCACATACACCCCGACATTGCCGCTTGCTGTCACCTGCTTCAGATTAACCAGGCCTTTTATACCAATCTTACCTAGTCCTTCTGCCCAAATAAAAAGTGAATTGCTATCTGCACCAATAATATTGATATCTCCACTTCCGCTATGATTAATAGAAGCTACCCCGACTCGACCGCTGATATTCAACGTGCCGCTACCGCTGGAATCGATTTTTAAATGGGGCGTATAGGCTCCTAAAATAGTGATATCACCACTACCGCTTTGTTCTAGCTCACTGACATTGATTCTACCCGTTAAGATCAGATCGCCACTGCCTGTCGAAGTTAAGCGCAGGGGATTCGCGCGAATAAATCGACCCTGAATTTTTCCACTGCCGTTTTGAATCAATTTTTGAAGATTGTGAATAGCGATGCGAATAATCACATGTTGAGGGTCTTTGATCGCTGCACGATGGATATCTAGTCTATGATCTCTCACCTCGACCACGATTTGGCGTATTTCCTCATTTGGACCATAAAGATAAACTGAATTATGCTGAAAACGGCCATCGATCTGTACTTGAAAATCGCCGTCCATCTTGATCTCCGTAAAATCAGGAACCTTAACCATCATCGTACTCATTGCCTCAGAGTAAGGAGCCTGACGATTGGCACATTCGACTGCATTGGGGGTTCCGAACCACAGCCAGTTGTCGGCATGTTTTTTCCACTTTACCGGATCTTGGTCAATTTGTTCCTGCCAATTTTCCTGAAGGAGATTATTTTGAACTTGCGCTTGTACAAAATCGTGTGTATGGCTCACACAGGCAACAAGCCAAAAGAAGCTTAGTAGAAGAACAGTCTTTCCTAGGTATCGGATCTTCATCAAAACTCCCAGAGGAGGAGGCCATTAAATTAAAGTTTATACGATAATACAAATACCGTATACTAGTATGCAGAAATCAGCGCCGAAGAGCTTCCCTGCCATTTCGCTTCATTCAGGATGACTGGTTTTTCAGGCATTCACAAGCTGGAACCCTTATGCCTAAATTGGATTTACAAGCTTCTCATGAATATTGGAAAAATTACGACGATCCAATGATTTATCGTGTCGTCTCCTTTATGGAAACAGCAGAAGATTGGGCTCGCGACGGCGATCCGGCTCTCGAACAAGCGATCACGAGCCTTGGCGAAACCCTCGATCTCATATCAAAATTTGAATTAAGCAAAGAAGACCTTTTCATTACCCTTTGCGCTCATATCAAAACTTCTCGCATTTTGAGACTCTTACAAGCCATTGATAGCATCGATCCCGGCTCGGCCTCTAAATTATTGATGTACGCTGAAGAAAACAATACCCCCGAAAACCAAATGGCCAGCCTATTTTTAAGAAGAAATATTGTTTTTGAACGCCTGCGCTTACTGGCACGCGTTTTCGCTGTAGATCGCTTCGAATTAGTCTTAAAAGCCTTAGAACAAGAACAGATTTAGAGAGGATCTCATCTTATTAAAATGGAGTAGGTTTGATGTTAAAAAAAATACTGCTGGCTATGGCAATGATAGGCGTAGCTTTTCTTACTGGGTATACCGCCGCACAATCCCATTTTCTGAAAAAAACGCCGGAACTTTTTTCGGAACGCTTAGCAAGCAACGCTAGCCCAGAAAAAAACATCCTCTCACCTAGTGAATTTGAAAGCCAAACACAGCAAATACAGGAAAAAAAGAATCAAACTCTTTCTGGGCAACTAAAAGAGGAACTCGCTAAAATACCGCCTACGCCGCCACCTACCCTGCCTTCCAGTACTTCACCTTCCGCCGAAGGCACGGCGCCTGAAGTCAATTCGCAAGCTCCCTCTCCGAACAACCCGGCTGCAGCTACCGCCCCCACGGCAACAGCACCAACAGCTGCACCACAAGGACCGGCCCCAGCCACGCCACCTCTTCCGGCTACGCCTTCACAGTCGGAGGTCTATACCGGCTTTCAAAATGACAATTCAAACCAAAACCAAAATCAAAATCAGAACCAGAACCAAAATCAAAGTCAACAACCCGCATCCTCTGGCTGGAATATTCAATATTGATGTAATAGGAGCTTAAATATGCGTAAGATTTATAAAAAATTAAAACCCTGGGGAAGCATTCTGGTTTCTCTCAGCCTCTCAACTGCTTTTTTCACTCAAACTGCAAAAGCAGATATGGTTGATGTTCCCTATTTAACGAACATTCAAAATTATACTAACAGTATCCTGAACATCATTAACCAATTACCCACCTATCTTGCCGACCTTCCTATTCTGGCAAAAACCTTTTTAGCAGCTGATAATGCCTCCGGCGATCCTGTAAATTGGACTGCCAATTGGAGTAATGAACAAAATTGGCTATCTACTCTCGGCGGAAATGCGCTTAGTAACGAGGCTAATCAAACTGCTTTACAAACCAGTTTGCTAACCACCTTTTTTGGAGCTGCCGGCAATCCACAAAATATTAATGATCTCAGTTATACGACCTTATTAGGAAATCTCTTATTATCTCCTGACCCACGCTCTAACGCGAACCCTTCTTTGAATTATTTGATGAATGCTGCTGGCCTGAATATCAACTATCCAGCCCCGAGCATTGGCTGGCGCGGTAATCAACAAGCCCAGAAAAATTATACTCAATTTTATAATACGATCATCTCTGTCCAAACTTACAATGCCTATGTCCTCAGTCGTCTCTATGCGGATAGTCAAACACTCGCCACAGACAACTCTCTCCGCAAACAATTAATCACCCAATCCAGTAACTCTAGCTGGTTTACTTCTGTGATCACTAATGATTTAGGTTGGGTCTTTCGGCAAATTCTGCTTTATAGCTCGCAAAATTATGTCTTGATGGATCAACTGGTTCAGTCGCAAAAACAAATGACCGCTGCCCTCGCCATGACCAATGCCTTGTTAATTGCAAATAGCGGATTTCAGGCGAGCACCTTATTATCGAAGGCTCAGGGCGGAGCTTAAGAGGCGAGACCTCATGCTCTGGCTTGAGGTCTGAGACAAAGACTGCAGTCAAATTTATTCTATATTTTGCATCTGCTCTCGAAGCTGCTCTATTAATACTTTCATCTCAAGAGAGGCGCGCGTGGTATCGACATCTACGGATTTTGCCCCTAAGGTGTTGGCCTCGCGATTCAGTTCTTGCATCAAGAAGTCCAAACGCCGACCAATCAGGCCGCCTTCTTTTAAAATCCGTCGAACCTCTGCAACATGGGTTTCGATACGTTCAATTTCTTCGGTCACATCGATTTTTTGAGAAAACATTACCATTTCTTGCTCTAAACGTTGCTTATCCATTTCAAGCCCCGCATCATGAAAATGCTTTAATAATCTTTCACGTTGAAACTTCACAATAAACGGTAAACGCTCCTTAGCTTTTCCTAATTCTTTTTGAAGCTCATCGAGGCGATGCAAGAAAATAACTTTTAGCTCTTCGCCCTCTCTCTGACGCATAGTAAGCAAATCTTGAAGAGCGAGCTTGAGAAGCTTCATAAACTCTGGATAAATGCTTTCCAAATTAATTTCACTGCTCTGCATAACGCCTGGCCACTGGAGTATATCCATTGAATTGATCGTAAGGGGACCGGGCAGCGACGAAACAAGCTCACGGTTAAGCTCGACCAGTCGCTTGATTAAGGCGGGATTCACCTGCAAAGAGGCCTCTGTCGTTGCGCCGGGTTGAAAACGAAAATAACATTCCACCTTGCCCCGTTTCAGCTGTTCGCGAAGGACTTCTTGCATGGCTTGCTCTAAGCCACTCAAAGCCTCGGGAAGGTGGATACGAAACTCAAGATAACGATGATTCACTGATCTCATTTCACAGACCGCCGAACCCCACTCTCCATGACTCTGCGCACGAGCAAAGGCTGTCATACTCTGTATCATAGTTGCTACTCTTCAATGGTTATTCCGAGCTGTTCTACAATATGGCGATCTTCTTCTTTCAGGCGAAGCCGAGAAACGACCGTTGAACTCAATTCATGCCGCTGAATTCGATCCCCGATATATTGTTGACGCAATTCGTCAAATAGTGTCGCGCATTTCCCCGCGCCATTCAATAAGACATTTTTTGTTAATAAAGTCTGCTTCATCGCCTGCGTGGCTAAGAGAGGATTAAAAATAGACAAGACCACTTCCTGCCAACTCAGCTCTCTGCCTTCAAAGGAGAGTTTATTGCGTGGCAAGGCGGGAAAAGCTTTTATTTTTGCTTGAAACAGCTGCAATTCACAACAGGCGCGGTAAATCATTTCGATTCCCCGATAACGCGCTTCGAGAGAATAGCCAGCAAGATGCGGAGTGGCAATAAAAGCGCTTTGCAAACTATTCAAATTAATTGCCGGCTCTCCTTCAAAGACATCAAAACAATAAAGCCAGGGCGGAGACTGCCCCTCTAGGCTAGAAAAATCTACAACCGCTCCACGGCTAGTATTCAGTAAAACACAAGGTCCCCTCTCTTTCTGTAGAAAGGCGGAATCAATGAGATGATAAGTTGGATGGCTGCCAGAATACAAAAGCGGCGTATGCAAGCTAAGCAGGTCCAGATTTTTAAAATCAGCTAAGGCTGTCGAAGAAAAATTTTTTTCTTGTTCCGCTCGAGGCGGATCACAGAGCGTTACCTTATAAGCTAATTTTTTACAGCGCTCTGCTACGCGTCCTCCCACCTGGCCTACCCCGACTAGGCCAATACGCAATGAAGAAGGGGGCAGTAAGTGCTGTTTCTGCAAAGCAGCTACGACAGCGATGACATAATCGGCAACGGGTTCCGCATTATAGCCGGCAGCAGAACGCCATAAGATGCCAGCCTTCTCAAGCCAGGCGAGATCAAGATGATCAAGACCGGTTGTAACCGTCCCCACGAGCTTAACAGCTGTCCCCTGCAGTAAATTTTCATCGACTCGTGTAAGCGAACGCACAAATAAGAGATCGGCATCAAGCAAATCAGCCCGCTCAATTAAACGACCGGGCTTTAAAACTAAGTCGCCTTCCTCTCCAAAATACTCGCGAACAAAGGGCAGATCGATATCTGCCACAATTTTCAATTTATGTTTGTGCAAGATAGATACCCATAAAAATCACTGCCCCAACCCAATTGTTATTGAGAAAAGCTTTGAAGCATCCTTCCTTTCCCCCTCTTCGAATCAAACTTTGTTGATAGCAAAATAAGAGAGCGCTGAGTATGAGGCTGCCATAATAAGCAAGGCCTAAATTAAAAATCTGACCAACCACAGTTAGAGCAAGCAGAAAAATGCCTTGTAAAATACTGGTGATTAATTTATCCGCCTTCCCAAATAAAATAGCGCTTGAGTATAAACCGAGCTTCAGATCATCTTCCCGATCAACCATGGCATAGAAGGTATCGTAAATAATTGGCCATAATAGGGCTGTAAAAAATAAAAACCAAGCCTGCCAGCTGAGCGCCCCTTGCTCTGCGGCAAAAGCCATGGGAATTCCCCAAGTAAAGGCGAGCCCCAGCCCCAGCTGTGGTAGGGGTGCAAAACGTTTCATAAAAGGATAAAAAATCGTGAGACAGAGGCCAAAGCTAGCATAAAGAAGCGTCAGTCTATTTAACTGCAAGACCAGCCATAAAGCCAAGCAAGAGAGCAGGCAAAACAAAATTAAGGCCTCCATCACCGTAACTTTGCCGGTGGCTACAGGCCGCTCTTGTGTCCGTTGCACGCGACCATCGAAATTTCGATCAGCAAAGTCATTAATCACACAACCGGCAGAACGCATCAGAATAACGCCGCTCACAAAAATAAAAAGGGAAGGGGCGCTTGGTCTGCCGGCACTTGCAAGCCACAAAGCCCACAAGGTAGGCCATAGCAATAACAAGAAGCCAATCGGCTGATGTAAACGCATTAAATAAGCATATTGTTTTAAACGTTCTATGAACATAGTAATTCTAGCCTTCGAATAAAGGGCGGTAAAAATACTTCGGTTAATAATAAAGGTTTTTCCTTCACATAAAAGAAGGATTGACGTTGCCATAGCTCGTCCGCGGAATATTGCAACATGCGGCAGGTCTTGATTTCAAAAGCACTGCGAACGATTCGCGGGTAGGAAAATAAAACAGAACCCAGCGAGGCACTACCGAGAAAAGCTAAGCGTCGCTCTTTTCCGGTGAGAGTAGAAAGGGGAATCGTGGTACGAGCAAACATCAGGGCTTCATTTGCAACTCGGATTTCAACCTCGCGGATAAAGGCATAGCGACGTGGCGTAAAGCTCAAAGTAGCGCGATCTGCCTGCAAGGGATAGCTAAAGTCTTGTCGCAAGACCTTGACGATGGGAAAAAGCTGATACTGCCTTAAGCGCTGAATAAAAGACCCCGGATCCTGAAGCCAAGCTTGCAGGGAAAGGCTCGGGGTCATTTTTCTATCGAAGCTAGGCGCTCTCATTCCTCAGCCATTCTGCCACTTGCTTTGCATAATAAGTTAAAATCGCCGCACTGCCTGCACGCTTGATAGCCATCAAGGATTCGAGCACAATGGCGCGTTCTTCTAACCATCCGGCCTGTGCTGCCGCTTTGATCATGGCATATTCGCCGCTGACCTGATAAGCAAAAACCGGAACACGGAAATGTTCCTTGATCTCGCGAATAACATCTAGATAAGGGAGAGCGGGCTTCACCATAACGATATCAGCGCCTTCTGCAAGATCCAGGGCAATTTCATGAAGCGCCTCTTCTCGATTTCTGAAATCCATCTGATATTGAAACTTATTGCCTTTACCAAGACTAGCCAAGGATCCCACTGCTTCACGGAAGGGGCTATAAAAAGAAGAAGCATACTTAGCTGAATAAGCTAAAATTTGTGTGTTAACAAAACCGGCTTTTTCCAAAGCGTCGCGGATAGCAGCTACTCTTCCATCCATCATATCGGAGGGAGCAACCATATCGACACCGGCTTCGGCCTGGATTAAAGCCTGTTTTACTAAAATAGTCTTGGTTTCATCATTTAAAACATAGCCCTTTTCATCAATGAGCCCATCCTGAGCATGTGAGGTATAAGGATCAAGCGCCACATCAGTGATCACCCCCAAATTTGGAAATTCTTGCTTCAAGGCACGCACAGCTCTGGGGATGAGGCCCGCTGGATTGTAGGCCTCCTCCGCCTCGAGTGATTTTTTATCTGCTGGAATCACCGGGAAAAGGGCTAGACTCGGAATGCCTAAGCGAAGCAAGCTCTCCGCCTCCTGCAGCAATAAATCGAGTGTCAGGCGTTCAATTCCCGGCATTGAAGCCAGCGCTTCGCGCTTCTTCTTTCCTTCCATTAAAAAAAGTGGATAAATGAAGTCGTCTACAGTCAGCTGTGTTTCTGCAATTAAACGCCGTGAAGCCTCAGTGAAGCGAGAACGGCGCAGGCGTGTTTTTGGAAATTGACGAGAGCTTGGTAGAAATGTCATGATCCTTAGCTTTCAACCTCTGGGACGTAAATCATGGAAGCCTTCTATTCTTTTATCAATTTAATTTTGCATTTGGACCAACATTTGCTTAACTTGATCAGTCTTTACGGTACCTGGACCTATGCTATTCTTTTTGTTATTATTTTTTGTGAAACGGGTCTGGTCATTACACCAATTTTACCCGGCGATTCACTTCTTTTTGCTGCCGGCAGCCTCGCTGCTCATACCGCAGCCACTTTAAACATCCATTTTTTATTTATTTTACTGCTAGCTGCCTCGATCCTTGGAAACGGCGTCAATTATAGCATAGGCCGCTTCATCGGCCAGCGCGTTTTTCACTTTCAGCGCTCTCGATTTTTTAATCCCCAGCATCTTGAAAAAGCCCATCGCTTTTATGAAAAACATGGTGGCAAAGCTCTTGTCCTTGCTCGTTTTATTCCTATCATTCGCAGCTTCGCTCCCTTTGTTGCAGGTGCCGGCTATATGCACTTTCCGCGTTTTATTTTTTATAATGTGACGGGGGCCTTGCTGTGGGTAGGCAGTTTACTCTATCTTAGTTATTGGTTTGGTAATCTGCCTTTTATTAAAGAACATTTTTCAACCGTTATTTTGGCGCTGATTGTCCTGTCTTTACTACCGCCCTTGCTTGCTTATTTGCGCTTCAAACCGCAGACCTCATAAAGATCTGGCTCGGATTTTTTAGCAAAATAGCGATAAATTGTATCGAACGGCTGCGATCATGTAAGATCTAGACAAAGGCCTTGAGATCATGCAGAATTCTCGCTTTATTTTCTTGACAGGAGTACGCATTCGATGGACATGCGCAAAATCCGAAAATTAATTGAATTAATTAAAGAAACCGGTATCGCAGAAATTGAAATCCGCGAAGGGGAAGAGTCAGTTCGAATTACTCGAGAAGTTAAATCTGCTGCTTTCACCCAAGCCCTGCCGCCGCCAAGCTATCTGGGTTCAGCTGGAGAACCACCGACTGCCGCCGCAGCGACTGCCGCCACAGGAGCTAATTCAACAGCAGCAGATACCAGTAAAAATACCCTTCGCGCACCGATGGTCGGCACAGTTTACCTGGCTCCCTCGCCCGGCGCCAAGCCCTATATTGAGGTAGGACAGCAGGTCAACATCGGAGATACGCTCTGCCTCATTGAAGCGATGAAAATGTTTAATCAAATTGAGGCTGAAAAAGCCGGCACGATTCGTGCCATACTCGTTGAAAGCGGAATGCCCGTCGAATTTAATCAACCACTTTTTACTATTGAATAAGAATTATCAATAAATTATCAGAGGAGGCATAGTGGCGACATTAGATAAGGTAGTTATCGCCAATCGGGGAGAAATTGCTCTTCGTATCTTGCGGGCCTGTAAAGAATTAGGCATTAAAACCGTCGCCGTACATTCAACGGCTGACCGAGACCTTCTCCATGTTCGTTTAGCAGACGAATCTGTTTGTATTGGCCCTGCTCCCTCCGCAGCAAGCTATCTTAATATTCCCGCCATTATTAGTGCCGCAGAAATAACCGATGCAGTTGCCATTCATCCCGGCTATGGTTTTTTAGCTGAAAATGCTGAATTTGCAGAACAGGTCGAAAAAAGCGGCTTTATCTTCATTGGACCCAAGGCTGATACCATTCGCCAGATGGGGGATAAAATTGCTGCCATTCAATTCATGAGAGAGCAACAGGTTCCCTGCGTACCTGGTTCCAATGATCCCATTGGCGGAGCTGAGGCCGAAACGCTCAAAATGGCCAAGGAAATTGGCTATCCTCTGATTATCAAAGCAGCCGGAGGTGGCGGCGGACGAGGGATGCGAGTTGTGCATACGGAATCTCATCTTCTGAATGCGATCAACATGACTAAAAGCGAAGCGCTGGCTGCCTTTAACAATGGCACAGTCTATATGGAGAAATATCTCCAAAATCCCCGCCATATTGAAATTCAAGTACTGGGCGACGGCCAGGGCAATGCTATTCATTTAGGAGAGCGTGATTGCTCCATTCAAAGACGTCACCAGAAAATCATTGAAGAAGCCCCGGCTCCGGGGATCACCGCCGCCCAACGCGCCGATATCGGCGAACGTTGTGCCGCAGTCTGTCGCCAGATTCAATATCGTGGTGCGGGGACCATGGAGTTTTTATATGAAGATGGTCGTTTTTATTTTATTGAAATGAATACCCGCGTTCAGGTCGAACATCCTATTACCGAAATGATCACTCGTATTGATATCGTCAAAGAACAATTACGTATTGCTGCTGGCGAAAAATTATCTTATTCACAAGATGATGTTCAATTTTATGGTCATGCTCTTGAATGCCGAATCAATGCCGAAGACCCCCTCAATTTTACGCCTTGTCCAGGTACGATTAGTTATTTTCATGCTGCCGGTGGACCGGGTATTCGTATCGATTCACATATTTACAGCAGTTATAAAGTGCCGCCCAATTACGATTCTTTAATCGCCAAGGTGATCGCCTTTGGTGAAAATCGGAATATTGCACTTGCGCGTATGCGAGGCGCCTTGGAAGAAATGGTCATTGATGGAATTAAGACAAATATCCCCTTACATCAAGACATTTTGAAGGGAACAGCCTTCCAAAATGGGGGGGTTAATATTCATTATTTAGAAAAATGGATGAAACTCTAAGATTTATTTTATTATAAATTCAATAGCTTATATAGTATTTGCCCGGCTTGCACTCGGATTTTTTTATAACAAAATAAACTAAGTTTTAGCTATTGCTCTAACAAAGAGCAATGGTATATAATTAGCACAAGATGTTTTTAAATGAGAGAAAACTATGAGCACTGACATTCTAAGTAAACAGGAAATAGCGACAAAATCGCCATTTATGATCGCGCACAAAAATCAGCCACTGCATGAAAGTGTTCGTCAGGCAATTGAAAATTATTTCTTGCAATTAAAAGGCGAGGTTCCGAAAAACTTATATGATTTAGTTTTAGCTGAGGTGGAAGAACCACTGATGCGAGCTGTCATGGAGTTTACCAACAACAATCAATCCCGTGCAGCAATTGTCTTGGGCTTAAGTCGTGGCACCTTACGCAAGAAGCTAAAGGCCTATGGTATGTTAGACTAAAATAAAACACAGTCGTGTTTTTAAAAAATCCCGCTTCAGCGGGATTTTTTTTGGCCGCAATTCTCTTTCTTGAAAAGGACTGAGCTGTTACCTCCCTGCCAACATTTCTGTATAATGTCCCTAATAGGGAAGGGATGAGAAGATGATCACAACAGACGAAGCCGTGATTCACCACAAAGCCTCTGAGACTTCAGCGCAAAAGCCAGAACGCTCCACCCAGTCCTCCTTTCACGCCCCCCTGAAACCCCGTCGCATGATCACTCATCACCCGAAGGCCGGCTTAAACCCAATCTCCGATGCCGCCGCTAATCTCTTTTCCTTTTGTGGGCGTCTTCAACAACTGAAAAGTTATCGACATTTAAGCAAGCTGCATCAAGAACTCATGCAAGAAATTCAGATTTTTCAAAATACCGCCAAAACACAGGGCTACAGCTCCGAACATATCCTAGTCAGCCGCTATGCTCTCTGTGCAACCCTCGATGATCTGATTAAAAATACCAGCTGGGGTTCAGAAGGCCGCTGGGATCAGTACAGCCTACTTACCGCCTTTCATCCCGACACGGTCAATCCTGATCGCTTCTTTGTCATTCTTGAGCGAATTGTTAAAGAACCGGGCCTTTATATAGATATCTTGGAATTAATGTATATTTGTCTCAGTCTCGGCTTCGAAGGTCCTTATCGAACTGCCGTCCCAATGCCCGAACAATATCAGGCCGATCAATACAATAATTTTCAATTTGAAAGGATTATTCAGAGCCTCTATCAGCAAATTCGCGCCTATCGCGGCGATTTTCATAAACATCTTTCCCCTTACCTACTTCGATCCCTACCTTCTCCTCGAAAAATTGATAAAACACCCTCACTGGGATGGACCCTACTTTTAACCAGCTGCTTCGTTCTCATTGTCATGTCAGGTCTCGGTTATTCTTTGGGCACGATGATTACTCAAATCAATAAGGATTTAAAACAAATTGGAAAAAATTCCTTCTATGAAACTCGTTTCTAAATTAAGCGCTTTTAAAAAATATTTTCTCTTAGTTTTTTTGGCCCTCTTTGCCGTCCTAATCTGGAAATGTGGTTCAGGCTTAGTCATTGCCCATCATCTTCCATTCCGAGAACCCCAAAAGCGACTTGCTTTAATTTTAGCCTTGTTTTTAGCCTGGAGTATTAAATATTTATTATGGGATTTTCTGCAGCCGCCTGAAGTGGATAAGCTCTCCCAGCTCCTGCATGCTCTTCAAGGACGCTTTTTGGGCGCACTACGGTTTTTAAAAAAAACTGTCATCGATAAACATGGATTTTCTACTCCACTCCATACCCTGCCCTGGTATTTGTTAATCGGCCCACCTGGCTCTGGCAAAACAACGCTTTTAAATCATTCCCATATCAATTTTATCCTCTCCAAACAAAAAAAAACGGAGAACCTAGAAACAAGCTCCGCCGTCTGTGATTGGTGGGTAACGCGCGACTTGGTTTTAGTGGATGTTCCCGGCTATTATGCTTTTTCGCCCGCTAAAGATATCCTGCCTGACACACTGCATGCCGATGAGGAGCAAAAACAAATTTCTGCCCAACCCCATGTCCATCTGGCTCTCTGGCAAAGCTTGCTCAAGCTACTGATTAAATACCGTCAAAAAAATAATATTGCTGCCCTTGTTTTAACGCTTCATCTACCAGAACTGATTAAACTATCACGTCAGCAACAAACCCAATGGTTTCAGGACCTCAAGCAACGCTTATTAGAATGCTGGGCTAAATTTGGAAACATACCAGTTTATTTTTTTGTCACCAAATGCGATCTTTTGCCGGGATTTTCTGAGTTTTTTAATGACATGGGTAGCGATGAACTCCTCCAGCCCTGGGGCATTCCCTTATCCGGTCAAAAAGATCATGAAAAATTGCTGGATCTCTTTACGGATCGTTTTAATGCTTTAATTAAAAGGCTCAATAAACAACTGATTTGGCGCTTGCACCAAGAACGGAATGCTCTGCTGCGGCCTCTTATTAAAGATTTCCCACTACAATTGGAATATATAAAAGAAACTCTCGTTCATCTGATTAAAACCCTAAGTCTCGCAAAACCCGATCTAGCACTAGAAGGTGTTTATCTTGTCAGTGCCGCCCAAGAAAATACAGCGACCTCGACTCTTTTTCATCATGATCTGCCTTCAGCCTTGGAAATATCACCTACCTCACCTTTCGTCTCCCGTGCTTATTTTATTAAAAATTTGATTTCCTATCTCTTGCCATACAGTTCTCAACCCCTTATTGCACGCCTGCGTCGTAAGAAATCACGATTTCAGCAGCTCAGCTATGGTACGGGATTTTTACTACTTTTTCTCAGTGTTTTCGGATTAGGGCAAGACTTTCAACATAGCCTTTCTCAACTGTCAACGGTGCAACGTTATTTATCACAATATCAGCTCTTTCTTCAGCAAAATAACAATCCAGAATCGTCTATTTCTGCTTTAACTTCTGCCCTTCCTTTACTCAACACGCTAGAAACCGCTACCACCACGCAGGCCGACAACTCTCGGCTCAAGCAAATCAAAACACCTTATTCAGTAAAATCTCAGCAAACTGCCATTGGCATTTATCACAAGGCCTTACAAACGATTGTCCTGCCTCAAATCAGAAATGAATTTGAAAAATATTTAGAAAACAGTAGCGATAAAAACCCTGAGCAACTCTATGCCGCGCTCAAAGCCTATCTTCTACTCAGACGCCAGGATAGCGAAACAGCTTTCTCCACAGGAGCAGCTCAAGTTAAACAAATTCCTTTTATCATTCAAACGCTGGAACAAATTTCCCCCGCTTTTAGTAAAAAATCTCCCATTAAAGAACTACGGCAAACTATTTTTCTTCAGCATCTTCAGAATGCCTTGCAATTAAAGCCAAGCAATCTCTTAAATAATAGGCTAATCAAACAGGTTAGAAAAACCTTAAATAGTTTGCCAGAGACTGATTTAGCTTACCTTTTAATTAAAAATAAGAATAACAATAGCAAAGAAAGTGAACTTTCTTTGGGAACTAATATTGGCATACCGCCGGCTTTAATCAGTAAAGGCACGCTTACTCAAATTCCTTGCTTATTTACGGCCTCGGTTTTCGGAACGGTTATACAAGAAGAGCTGCAAGAGGCTGCAGATGAAACAATTAATGGCAATGAGGTTTTAGGTAAAAAGTTTTATCGTAGCGATGCTTTAATCTCCAGCACAGAAGCAAGCACCCTGCTCAAACAGGAATTAGAAAAAAAATATATCAATAATTATATCGATGTCTGGGAAAGCTTGGTTGATAATATCTCCATTAATTTACCCAAGAATCTGACTGAAACGGATGCGCTCATCATGAATCTGATCAGCACGCATTCTCCTTTATTACAACTACTGCAAACGATTCACAGCAATATTAATCTTCCGCCTATCTTGACGAATAGTTTTAAACTGCAAGCCTTAAATACTTTATTTAATCAAACGGAAACTCAGCAAAAAGATTCGCTCTATGAGATCTTTACCGATTTACATGAGTTACATCAGTTTTTGCAACAAGCATCTTTAGGTGAGCTGCCAGAAGGAAGCAAGCTTCACAATCCTATTTCCCGTATTCGCAATACTGCTGAAAAATATCCGGAACCGATCAAAACCTGGCTCCAAACCCTGGTTTCCTCTACTCAAAATTATCTACAGCAGAAAAGTGGCGGCAATGAAAATAAAAAAATCTCCATCAAAGAAGCTGCTCTCGAATCAAATTTTCAAAATTTGCTGGTGATACCCAAACCCTACTTGCAAACGAAGCAGAGTCTCTTATTGGGTGCGGATATTCTGGCTTGAATGATTAGCGCGATTTGCAGTGTCATGCATGCCAGCGAAAGCTGGCATCCAGGAATCACTCTTGACACTGGATGCCAGCTTTCGCTGGCATGACAAGGCTCTATTTGCATTGTTTGAGCGCAATTTCTGGTTTATTTCGGCAAGCTCTTCACCTCAGGATTTTTAGAATAGGCCTCGAGTATTTCCTGCACGAGTCCATCGATCACCCCGAGCTCTGCTCCTTCTTCTATCATCCCTTCTTGTTCTTTCAAATTAGCCAAACGCGCTTCTACCAAAGACTTGACGGAACCTGAGGGAAAAAGATTGGCTAAAATACGGCGGGCCTCTTTGGGGCCGAGGCGTTGATATAATTTATTTCGAGTTCGCGCATCTTCTGCAGTCGTGCTAAAGGACCATAATTCAACTGGACCGAGGGTATTCGTCAGTAATTGGGTGTTCATGCCAAATTTTGTGGCAAACTGAGCAAGAAAGGTTGCTCCTCCTTCTCGTGGTCCATGCACTCTTGTTCGCAAGGCTGTTTGGGCGGTATCAGACAAACCAAAAATTTCTCGAGATTTTCGAATAGCTTGTTCAGGTCCGGCATCCATAATAAAAATCGAGGTTGCAAATTCAATCATGACGGGATCAAAATCATCGAGTGATTGTGAGATTAAAGAAATTTGAACATTCCATTTTCTTCCTTCGCGCATATCTAAAATCACTTGATCTCGCACTGCTCGCGCCTTCGAAGTGCGATGGAATTCGTCATACACAATCCGTTTGGCATCTTCACGAATTTCACCAATACGCTTACGGTGATATTCACGATAGGCTTCGGGAAAATCAGCAAGCGAATCTTCTGTCAAGTAATAATGTCTGGCTAAGGCATAACGGGCCAACATATACATCACTGCGGTTTGACGATCTGCTGCTTCACCGCCGCTTTTAGCAACCTCATCTAAATCTAAGGACACCACGCGAGCATCACCGATATCAAACTTGGTCACATTCGCTAAAATGGAATATTCGCGAATAGCACTCGACATCATGCGGCCAAAAGCCTGAATTAAGGGCTCGCCGGTAGGCGCCTTCACTTGACCATAGAGATCTTCTACAATTTGGGTACGACAAACTGAGGTGATATCAGCAAGGATTGGCATTGCAAAACGCTGGGAAAGCATGGCCTCGTGATGAAAACCGGCGAGAAATAAGGCATCGCTTACTTCCCACCAAGTGGTATGCTCGTCAAAGACAAAACCCATTTCATCGAGAAGATCATCTACTAAGGGCTCGATGCTACGTGTATAGGGATGGGCTTTGCCCTGATCACCTAATTGCTTATACATTTCATCAATAACCAAGCCTGCCATATCGGAAATACCGTCATAAGGCCGCTCAGACCCCAGCGGAGTCGCTAAGAGGGTAATAAAATTAACTAAAAATGCACGCTCCTGTGCTGTTGGTAAACGACAACCTAATTGGGTATCAAAGGGATTAATACAATAGTCTGGCGTCATGCGCAGGCGATGGTGTGCGACCAAATGTCTTTCATCTGGCGGCAAAGCTTCTTTGAGCAGGGAAATTAAACCACTGCTGGAAGGACCAATATCCACAATAGCAATGCGTGGTAGACGCTGAATACCGCCAGAAAGACAAATAGCCAAATTCATCGAGTTGGATAAAACGGATTTACCTGAACCCGGACGCGCATAAATTAAATCAATCCAGGTGGTTTGCTGAGCCGAGCCCGGCTGATAAGGCCACAATTTTCCATCTGGTGAGCGAAATAAAATAGCACCATAGCGCCAGGCTGAGGCTGGCCGGGTAAAGGGTAGCATATAAACCACATCGGACAAGGGGGCTACGGAGGGAGTAGCGACGCTATTGGCGCTAAAAGCTAAAATACTGGAAGCAATTCCTGCAAAAACATCGCCGGAGACCTCACTGACTTCGCAGGTTCCCCAGCCTTCGACAGCCTTGGCAAGCTCTGCCGCACGAGTCCTTAAGAGACGCGTGTTTCCTTCTGGTGCCCAGGTGGCTAGACTGACCTGCAGTTTAACCACTGCATCATCTGTATTGATTTCAATATCCTGTAATAATTTGGCAGCATCATGAATCAAGGCATTGCGAGCAGCGGTCCAGGCTAAAATGGAAGCCATCGCTGATTTAAAACTAAGAATAGATAAACCACCGCTCTCTATCAGAAAGGACATGCGCCAGGGGATATTGGTTGGCAGGGTGCGCACTAAAAGAGACATAAAGGGCTTAATATCTTGGGGGAAGAGTTCGATAAAAATGGGCGTGTAAATACGATCGCCAGCCCGCACAGTTCGAAGATCCATTGAAAATGCATCACGGGGAAACACTTGGCGAGCTAGAGGCGGATACATGATTCCTGATAAACCATTGCCGGCACTGATACTTAAGTCGCGTGCTGGAATTTTATCCCCGGGCAAAACTGGACGCCAATCACTAGCCGTAAACTCTGGATCAGCAGAGTTGCGAACAGCACGAACAGCTTCATGAACCTCTAAAAGCTCGCAATGAATACTGAGACCACCTACATCATTGACCACCGAGCGAACAAAAGCGGTATGCGCCTCGCGAATATCTGGAATGGCCGCAATGAGATTTTGACCATTTTGAAAGGGGGGAATTTTATGCTCTCGGATAAATCCGAGTTTATCTTTTTGAGAACGACCTAATTGTTCTCCGGTAATAGCAAAAGGACGGGTCCATAAGACAAAAAATAATTCTTCCTGCGCGCAATAACGCGCTAAGTAATCGACACGCTCTTTGAATAAGTCATCTAGGTCGAGATTTAAACGCTTAGCAGTGGTTCGTGCCGGACCTAAAACAGCATCGATTTCAGGCTTCACTGTTTCTCGATCATAGGAAAAATAAACTTGCAGCGCATGACCCTGTCTTTTTAGGGTGGCCTGTAAACTTTGGGTTAAGCCTTCATGAAGACGATCGAATTCTTCTGTGCCAACGAGTTTGGTTACCCCATAAACACGTATGACAGACAGCAAAGACCCATCGCGTGCCACCAGGGTATGCGTATCATCCGCAGTTTCGAGATCGCAATACGATTCGACCGTTTGTTTTAATTCGGTTCCAAACCAGGCCAGCAAGGAATCCAGACCTTCTAAAATTGGATCCATAAAACTACGCATGTGGAACTCCTGTCTTTCGGCTAAGCTAGCCCTTAGTATATCATCCCTTTTGTTCTTCTAACTCTTTCAAGGCGGCTTGTGCCCAGGCATCGAGCTGGGTTTTAAATTTGGTATAAGAAGGTAAGATACGCAGATCCTGCAAGATCTCTGCAAAGGAGGTTTCCGGATGGCTTTCTTTATATTCTAAAATCAACTGACCAAAAACTGCGGGATTACTGGTTCCTTGCCCAAACTTATTCTCTATGATTTGGGAGCGAAAACGCAAACTGCGATAGATGGTCTGTGCTCCTTCTTGAAACCCAGTGGTATTTCCCATCGCGACAAAGAGCACATGACAGAAACTATTTAAATCAGCTTGAGACAATTCTGGAAGATAAATAATTTGACCGCCGCCCATTTCATCTATGCCCGCCGCTTGAAAAAAAAGAACCTGTGTACAGAAACAACAGGCCGTAATCATATTACTCATTTTGTTATTGAGATAATTTCCATCAAGATTAACAATTTCCTGAAATTCTTGCGCCTGAAAACCACAATATTGGCAGGTATATTGATCGCGTTCGTATATGCGCTTAGCAAGCGGTTCAAAAGCTTTATCAGAGCGGCGTCGAATATACAAACGCCATCCTGTTAAATTTGCCGCTAGCTTCAGTTCAGGCATCGGAGCAAGCTTTTATGGTTCACTGAAGGATTAAAAGCTCGTTAACCCTGAAATACTGGACTTGGTACCACTGGACCCGAATAAGGTTCCACCGCCAGTTTTAAAGATAGCTGGAATAAAAATAAGAGCAATTCCGATAAACAAGAGCACAATCGGGGTGCTTAAGGGCATTTGTTGGGGGTTTTCTTTATGCTGTTTGAACTTAGCAATAGCACCGACAGCAAAAGCCATGCCAGCTACATAGGAGCCTGCTGTAATTAATTTTGCGATATTGGTTAGGTTAGTCGTTACATTGGCTGCAACTGCGCCAACGCCTGTACCAGAGGCTGCTGCAAAAGCTGCTCCGCCGAGAGCAAAAAAGATGGTTGCCATAACCAAACGAAATATCAGAGCCTTCAACCTAGCGTTTAACATTAAAGTTCCCTCCCGTAAGTTAGCAAGATTTTAAATGATTTTACGCCTATTTTTTAAAAAGGTTAAGTTTTATATCCACTTTCAGGAGGTGGAAAAAAATTAAGAAGTCCAGCCGACTGTGGCTTGCAACATCTGAATCGCCCCGTACAAATTAATACAGAGAATACCACCGCCTAGATGCGCCATGGCTTTCCCAAAGGTTTCTTGGCTTTTTCCACCGCCAACTTTTTTTAGAATAAGGAGACCGCGTATAAAAGCAATGACGCCAACCAATTGTACGATCGAATAGCAGGCATTTGTGAAAGTAGTGTATTGATCTGGAGCAACGGTTAAATAGGCATAGGGATTAGTGGAGACCCAAAAGGTACTCAAACTTGTTCTAATAGTAGAAGGGAGATACAACAAGGCCGCGCCAACCAAAAATTCCACTACCGGGCCGGTCACACCATGCTCCTGAGACATCATGGTTCGCATTTCACCAAAATGTTTCATGCCCATAATAGCTGCCACGACGAAAAACATGCCCATCACATAAGACACGGCCGTAACTAAGCGCATTAAATTAGGAACCGCGGTAGCAAAATTAGTCAGCATGACGGAAAGATCAGGGACACCAACAGCATAGGCACCGCTGCTATAAAAAAAGACAGTCGCCCCGAATGCGATTATAAAAGCTTTAATCACTGTATTTCTATCCTGATTAAGCCACATAGCTCACCCTCGCTATCTGCTAGGCTCAGCCTCCTTAAGCATAATCTCCATTACCATAGGTTAAAGTAAGCACTTTGGTACCGGTATCAATTAAAATTGTACCGTCATAGGGATCAATTTTCGTAACGCGGCCTAAACTTTTTAGTACATCCCCTTCTGCAACGGTTACCGTTTCACCATTTTCTGACCGGAGCCAAGCTCTACCTGGGATAATAGCTTGGACAGTATAATTCGTCTTATAACCAGCTTGGATAGAAGGAGCCAGCGCAGCGCTGGCACTTGCTTGCACTGCACTACTATTATTTTCATCTGTCTTATTCAGGCTTTCATTGCTCGCAAGCGTTTGCTTATTCAGCGTTTGCGCTAACTTATCCATTTCGGCTTGCATGCTACTCAGACGGGTGGTTAAAGTCCGAACCTGCTCTTGCAAAGCTTTATTTTGAGTCTCGTAATCAGCTAATTTCTGCGCCTGTTCCGCATGGAGTTGTCCAATGAGTTTACTATTCGTTTCTTCCATCGCTGTCAGCCGATCTAAAATAGCTTTATTTTCAGCCAAGGTTCGAATAGCTTGCTGACTTGCAAGCGGAGAAGTGAATTCCTCTACGGTGGAAATCACCGGAGAGGAAGTTGTACCCACAAAAGAGTTGGGGAAATTGCTTTCAGTAGTCCCCTCGTTTTCATTCGGCTGCGCAGGGGGCGAAGCGGGTGGCGCTACGGCTACGGTTGCAGACGTAGGTGTCGAAATGGGGGCAAGTGTCTTCATTGCAGGAGGATTCGGTGGCATATTGGCAAGTGGTTTCTGTTCTTTAACCTTCTTAACCAGCGCTGCAACCGGCGAAGGCTTAACATTCTGTACAGCTACGGTTTCTTTGGGAGCAGGAGTCACGGCGGCAATTTCAGTAGGTGTAGAGCTTGTAAGTGGAGGGATAACTAAATAAGCGACCAAGAGCACACCGGCTGCAATTGCCCCGATAATGACAAAGCGACGATAGGAAGAAAATTTTGTAGCTAGCCCGCCGGCTTCTGAGACCACCGGGGCCTTTGCTTCTTCTTCCATATTGGATTCATAGCCGCCCTCATCAGAAAAGTGATATTCACCCTCTTCAGGCCCGTCCTCTCTATCATGCTCATTTAGCATAGCGCGCCACCTAATCTAAAACCCTTTTCCCCACTCTTAAGTATAGTGCTTTTTTTACTTTCTTCCCTGAAAATTACTGGTTTAGCATCAACCGACCGGGTAGCGAAAAATGACAACATAATCAATGGATGACAATACAAGCAATACACAGAATTGTATTAGGTATCGCCACGACCAAGCGCTCCGCGCCTCGTAATGACGAATTTTCTCATCCAGATACATCTGACATAAATAATATACCTAAACTCACACCGGGGTCTATCTTTACTGTAGGCGGTGTGTTCGAATAACTTTGCGCAGCCTTACTTAAGGTTTTTCCTACCTCACCCAAACCCACCATCAATTTAGAGGAGGGGCTTAAAACTGGGTTAGTGGTGGTTGAGCCGGTCACACTTAAGGAAGTGGTTGCGCCAGAAGAACTGACCGCACTCGCATAACCAGAAAGAAAGGAGGATGCAAAAAGAGAGCCATAACGCAGGAAATAATGATAATTGACATTGCTTGCTAAGGCCGTACGCGCTGTATCGGGATCAATAGCATAGGCATTAATTGATTTTCCTGCTGACCATTCTTCTTTATTCATTAATTTAAAGGTGAGAGAAACTCGATCCTGTCCTTGCGTGATCGCTAATTTCCCTAAGAGTTTTGCGCCTTTATAGGGACCGCTCACCACCGTTGCTAAAACAGGACTATCTGGATAATCGCTGTTGACTGCCGTATCCAAGATCGCATAAATAATTGTGCCTGCTTTAATGAGTGGACTGGCCAGCAGACCTTCTTTACTGCCTGCCATTCCGGCTAGAGTCTCTTTATTTTCTCCGCCCTTGGCAGCCTTGCTCTGAGGCAGGTCTTTCTCAGTGGATCCAACCTGCCCGGCCATTAAAGGCGGCTGCCAGGAATTAATCAACTGGCCGGCTTGCTGAGACATGGCACCCATTAAGGCTTGAAGACGCTGTTGTTCTTGCTGCTCTGCCATGGCCTTGGCTTTTCCCTGGGCCGCACTCTCGGCGGGGGCACCGAGCGTTGTGATTGCGGGCGCTGTGATTGGTTTAAGGGGTGCTGCTGTTGGACCGGCTGCTTGAATGCGCTTTTGTAAGGCAGCAAATTCTTTAGAACCCTCTACATTGGGCAAGGCCGTTGTTGTACCCGTAGGCTGGACTTGGGCCGCTTGATACTCTTGCATGAGGCGGTTTGCTTCCTCTGGACTCAGTGTACCTGCCTCGACTGCCCGCTTTAATTCGGTCACATAAGTCTCAAGAGGCGCATTATTGGCACGGAGAGTACCCAGGCGATCGGCTTCTTCACGGATACCATGCAGTTTTTGGTATTTGTTCAAGAGCTCCGTGCCTTCCTGCGGTGAAATTTTGCCTTCTTTCACCATTTGATCTAGGGCTTTTTTATAATCTTCTATTGGAACATTCGATTTTTGCATCTCGAGTAATTTTTGCTCGGTCGCTGGGGGTAGCCGATGCGTACTCACTAAGTTTTGTAAGACTTCCTCATTTCCCATTTTTTGTTCTTGCGCTGATTCTTTTTCGCTGCCTTGCTTCATTTGAGCGTAGTTATTCAATAAAAGCTCGGCATCTGTCGGAGAGATTTTTCCTTCTCTTACCATCTTATCTAGCTGTTGTTTATATTGCTCTACTGGGGCATTGGCTTGTTGGAGTTCCATGAGTTTTTGAGCTGTTTCCGGTGAAATTTTGCGACTTGCCAATAAATCTTGTACGCCAGCTCCCTTTTGCCGCAGATAACTCACTAGTAATCTTTCTGCATCAGCAGGATCGAGCTTTCCTTTCTGTACGAGTTCATTTAATTTTTTCTTATAATCTTCAATAGGAACCTTGCTATGCTGCAAATCCATCAATTGTTGTGCAGTTTCTGAGGAAATTTTTCCACTTGCCGCCAATTGTTTTACTGCCTCTTCATTCGCGCGCTCGGCCTGTTTCACCAAATCACCCATGGTACCCTGTGTTGCGCCTGCTGCCTTAACCTGACGGTATTCATCGAGAAGCTGCTGCGCCTGTTGTGGCGATATTTTGCCCGCAGCAACCAGCTTTTGTAATTCAGCCTGATAATCGCCAACGGAAACATTTCGTTTCTGAAAATCTGCCAATTCATTCGCAATTTCTGCGGGAATCAGGAGACGATATTGCGCTAGCAAGCGCCGCGCTTGTTCTGGCGTCAATTTGTCTTGCTTCACCAAGTGCTGCAATTCTTCTTCGTATTCCTTTTGCGAGACCTGTCGTCTTAAATACCCTTCTAATTCTTTAGCAACCTCAGAAGAAATTTGTCCGGACACCGCCATTTGCTTCAATTGTCCTATCGCCTCTGCAAAGGCTTCTTTGTAATATTGCTGGGTGTATTGTGCGAGCAATTGTACTGCTGTTTGTGCTGAAATTTTTCCTGTTTGGACAAGATCACTCAGCGCATCAGCATATTCACCGGGTAAAACCTGTTTTTTTTGTTGGCCGAGTAAGTCATTGGCTGAATCAATTGGAAGCTGTCCTGCTTTGATCAGCGCATCCAGAACAGCAGCGCTTTCATAAAGTAGGTTATTTTCGTGCTGTTTCTTGTAGGTATTTAATAATTTTCTGGCTTGATTGGGAGTCAAGATCGCTCGTTTCACGGTTTCATCCAGCAGGGCTGCAAACTCACTCACCGCGATATTTTTCTTGGCTAGATCAATTAATTTTTTACCCTCATCTTCTGGCAATTTTCCGGCTTTAACCAGCTCATTAATTTCATTTTCAACATTAACATTATCGTCTGTTGGACAAACGACGCTACAGGAAGAGCTTGATTGCTGAAATCCCGGTTGTGCGCCGGGCTCATTGAGCAAGGTGGGGACAGCGCTACCGCCTGAAATCTGGGCTTGTTTAGCCGCTTGCGCATTCGCTTGAACCAAGGCCCGATAATATTCGGGTGTCAGTTGCCCGCCGGGAACAGACTGTAGGCTAGTTGGAGCCTTAGCGAGATGTGAGGGGCCGGCTGTGGATGTCGGACTAGTAAAAAACTGCCGACCGATATAAATCAGTACAACAAAACCGATCAGCCCGGCAACAATAATAAAAATCCGAGTTTTTGCATCAGTCAGATCAATTTTGGGAAATTGAAAGGCCATTAAAATCCCTCAACTTTCAGCTCAACCGGCTCTCCGTAACGAGAAATTAAAATAGAGGCACTACGCGGTATTTCATAGGCCTGCATGCCATCTGAGCTACTCATCTTAGCAAACCATCCCGGAGACAAAATGGTAAAACGGGTTCGCAAATACATCTTATCTCCGACTTGCCAAGCCTGGCAATCACCGCCTTTTACCGTTAAGTTTTTGCTGCCTGGCGGCGCAACCCCATCTAAGACAGCAAGCAAGACTGTATTGGCACTCGTCGGTAGGCCGACCTTAAAAGATAAGTCTTTTGGAGTGGGTCCCATACCGGCCACATGAATATCTACTCTGTAATCGACAACCCGTTGTCCAGAAATCAGCTCTAAAGTAAGTGGGGTCGGGAGATTCACTAAGCGAATCACGAGGTTTCCATTACTATAGGGCGAGACGGCTTGTAAAAGCAGAATATTACTTTTTCCATCCCATTGTATATTAGTCGCCTTGGGATTACCGATTTCATAAGCAGCAACCGGCCAAGGTGCTCCGGTTGAATCTACAAAAACCAAAGAGCTAACATAGCCTTGTGCTAAGCGGACAGGCGGCGGAGTTGAACCTGGTGCCAGATTAATGAGGAGTGTAGTCGAAACAGGCTTCGGGGGAACGGTGGGCGGCACAGCTGCTGCGCGCTGCGATAAATCAATCTGTTGGCGAAGTTGTATCACTTGATCGGTATTCAAAGGCATATTTTGCCTCAGCAACATCTCAAAAGCTCTTTGTTGATCTTCGCTTGGGGGGGTGCTAGGCGCAGGAAAAGAATTCTGCAGGCTCTCTTGAGCTTCTGCCAAGGTAGGTGCAAGGGGTGGAGGTAAAAGCGTGGTCCTGGATGCGGCAACAACAGAGGGTGGAGAAATGCTTGGTGCGGCTCGTGCTTCGGTCAGTCGCAGGGGCTCTTGGTCAAGCGGAGGCGGTGGAATAGCTGCTGCTTGCCCTCCTCCGCTATAGCCATTTTTACGAAGCCATTGTTCAAATTGCTGAGCATCTGCCGGTGATTTTTCTTCGGGGGGGGAAGCTGCCCTGCTGTTCATAGCGAGACAAACCAGACACAATAAAACGCAGGACACCTGTGTGAATATTTTTACCTGATTGCCCTTTGCTAATTTATCCGCCGGCCTCATGATTTTTTAACCTTGCTTTGCTATCAAATTATCTATTACTACCCCATCTAAATTATCCAAGGTTGACTCTCGAATAACCAGCACTTGAATCAGGAAGGTAGTCATACGGTTATTTCCTTCTATACCACTATAGCGAACATCGATTGGTATTTGTACCCACCAAGCATATTTTCCATCCACGGCCCCTTGGTTTAAGATAACGGGAGCACCAGAGGGCTGGGCTTGTACAAAAATCTTATTCTTGAGAATGTCATCATGATTCAGGTAAGTATTAGTCAGCGCCATAAATTTTGCCCACCCATTGCTCGTAAAATAGGGAGCTACTTTTTTAAGTTCTTGGTCATAATTGATGAAATCGATGGTCAGCAGGGCTGGTACCGCTTGACTGACCCATTGCAATAAATCTGCAACACGCAAATAAGGCTGATTGACCGGTACCTCTGCTTGAACTCTCCAATCTTGATAAACAGGAAAGTTAATGGGTAAGACCTGATGAAAAAAGAAATATAAGGAAATGATAATTAAAAGAGCAATGGTAGCAACCACCATTGCAAAAGACAACATCACCACTCGAAAACCATCGCGATAGAAATCATCTTTCAATTGCACGAATGGTGAATTGGTCGAGTGTGATTCTACTTCGCTTTGGGGTGCTTCCATCTTAACCTCCCTGTGTAGTCATCTCTTGTGGTTGCGTACCCACAGCCAAGGTGGCAATCATTTGAACGATTCCTAAGCCCTGATCACTTTCTAAAAGTTTTTTTCGCTGTACAACAATCGTGATTAATAAAGGATTGGAGAATTTTGCCTTCTCATCATAGGGCGGATTATAATAGGTAACTAATACGGGAATTTCAAATTTCCAGGCATAGCTACCTCCTAAAATCCCTTGCACGAGTAGCTTCGGCGGAGCCGCTACCTTCGCTATGACAATCATTTTATGTTCGGTCAGTGCTAAAAGATTATTGGAAGCTTGTAGGCCCTTCATGTATTGGCGCCAACCAAAATCAGTAAAATATTTTTGTGAGCCTTGTAATTGTGAGCGATAATTCATGAAATCATAGGAATAAGCAGTTTGTACTGCGTTTGTGGCCCAATCTGATACTTCTTGAAGCGACATATTGGGCTGATTAAGCGGTGGTTCAACCATGAGACGACCGACTTTATCTGTCGCAAAATAAATGGGATGTACCGGATGCTTAATAAAATAAACCAGCATGCCAATCAAAACCAAAATGAGCAAAAAATTCAATAAAACAGCTAATAAAACTAATCTTAACTGTTGTAAATAAAAAACTTGACGCAAAAATATTAAGGTCAAGGGTTTGTTGCTTTGCGCTGTTCTGTCTGTTGTCATTTGCTTCTTTCATTCCTATTTTAAAGATCAAGACATGACAAATTGATCAATCCCAATTCCCAAGGGATCTTCTTCAGTGGGTACACGTACGATTGTAACAAAGACAGTAAATTTTCGTTGTTCTGCTTTTTGGGAACTTTGATAAGTCACCAAAAAGGGAATTTGAACTCGCCAGGAGTAGGTTCCATCCATCTCACCTTGATTAGAAATAACGGGGGCACCATTGATCACTCCGGAGACAAATAATTTATTTTGAGCGATGCCCCGCACGACACTATCGACAGAATTCAAATAATCATTCCAGCCGGCTTTGGTAAAATAGGTACGAACGAGGCTGATTTCTTGTTTGTAGTTCACAAAATCAAAGGTATAGGCGGCCACAGCGGCTTTGCAGGCAAAATGCAAAATCGTTTCTGCTAATAAATTAGGTAAATCTTGTGGCTGGAGTTGCATACGTTGGTTGGTGGGCTGGACAGCATAAAAAGTAGGTAGGGGCCTTTGATAGACTTGAAATAAAATAATACAGACCCAGACGAGGGCAACAAGGAGGGCTCCCATTAAGACAACGATAAAACGGGGCTGGAAGAGTCGATAAAATTCGTTATCATTTTTTTCTTGTAGGAAATTGATTGCTGCCATAGCGTTTACCTTTGTTGTTCTTGGGGTTGGCCTAGGGGGATGACGAGCCCTTGGGGTGTGGTGGCATAATAAGTGGGTGAAGGTTGGAAAAAAACGATGTAGATAATACTGATGATTAAAAATAAGGTGACGGCGTTAAAAAAGATGAGGACGCGGAGGAGTTGGCGGTAATTGTCGCGATGGAGTTCGGCGCGTGTGCGGGCTATTTCGTATTTTCGTCCGACCATAGGTGCTTACTCCGATATAAAAATAATAAGGTCACAAAAGCAAGGGCTAAAGGCCGCATGGAAATAGGAAGCGCACATCCCTGTGCTCGGATTCCTTAGCGTCCGTGGTTCATACGTTCCTATTTCCATGCGGCCTTTAGCCCTTGCTTTTGTGGGATATTTTATAATTTTTCAACTGTAATTTCGATACGATAGTTTTCATTTTCATTCCATTCGTAGGAATTTTGTCGTACGAGCTGCGTACCGCCATAGCCGACTGAAGTGAGCAGGCGGGCGTTGATACCCTCCGACCAGAGGTAGCGGGCGACACGGTCGGCTTGTTCTTGCGAGAGTTCTTGGTTAATGCGGGCGGGCCCGGTGGCATTGGTGTAGGCGGCTACTTTAACAGATATTTTATCGAAAGAGCGCAAATAAGCTGCTACCTTCGCTAAAGTGGGGTAGGCAGAGGTATTTAAATTACCGGTCATGCTATGAAAAAGCGTAGAAGAGGGTAGGATGATTTTAACTTGGTCGCCTAAAACAAAAACCTGGCCGCCGGCATTTTCTAATTTATCGTTCCAGGTTGTTTGAGTATCGATATAGGCGCCGATTGCTGCACCAAAGACAGCACCGCCTAAAGCGCCTGGAATAGTGCCTACAGCAGAACTGGCTGTTCCGACAATAGCACCGGCTGCCCCCCCAATGATTCCGCCCTTGACGGCTTGGCTTGCATTTCGAAAGGCGCCAAGGGGGTCGGAACCTTGGCCGACTTGGCTCGCACTACTATAAACATTATCGACTTCTGTGGCAGAATCACGGGAGAGATTAGAAGAGGCACAGCCGCTTAGAAAAAGAAAAATGAAGCTGCCCCAAAAAAAAGAAGGGACGCGGTGTCCTGAGTTTATTTTTTTTTCTCCTTTCACAGGCTTTACCTTTTTTTGCTATCTTGACATTTTTGCTGGCTTAAAGAAAGTAAAGCTGGGATGCGGGACGTCTTAGGAAGAAGAATCTTCTCCGCCTTTGAGGGAATTCACGTAATCACATAAACCATGTGCAGAAGCAATGACCTCTTCATTGGGTCGTAGTAAATGCTCGATTTCGGGCGGATAATCTGTTGCTAGCTGTATATCTTTCATAATTTCATCCGTGATGACATTCACTTGAGAAGAAGAGCGTCCCAGAACACGCTCTAATAAACTAATTTTATCCTTCAACAGGGGTTTATTGAGCAGCGGAGCACTAAAATTGTTCACATTACTAGCTCCGACCAATTCTTTGACCCGCTCAGGTAGCAGGGCTTTACTGAAGATATTCATCTTTCCATCGAGAACCTCTTCTTCGATTACTTCTTCTTCAAGAGGTTCATTCTGATTCTGCAAAGAAAGCAGCGCCGCAATCGAGCGCTCAATGGGATTGACTGCTGTATTTTTACGCATGGTTTCCGCAATGAGGTGGATTTCTTCTCCCTCATCATGAGAGGCCTCAAATAGTTGACCTGTGTTTTCTTTTAAGATGGTCTCAAATTGATCGGCGCGTGCTTCCATATCAACCAATACGCGGGTCAAGGGTGCCTCAACTTTCAAGAAATGATTCAGTCTCATCTTATCAGGTGGCTTGGGTGCGGCGTAAAACATTCGTGCACGAACAATTCTTGATTTAAAGAAAATATGCGCTTCACCTTCGGTCTGTTCTTTTAAATCTAACAAATCGATACGTTGACGTTTTTCGGAGGAGGCAGAACGCGCATCCATGTAGTTATTCAACAAAGAGCTTGCATTGGTTTGAAAGGAATCGACCTTGGTGACATAAGATTCACCGGCTGTTTTATGGAAAAATTCCCAAGTTTCTGTTGGATCTTCCAATTTCATACAAATTTTAATATTGGTATTGGCACCGATGGAGGCAGCCTCTTCTTTTGAAGCCTTTTGAAAGGCCGGCAAATCTTGGCCGGCAAAAATAACGGAAAAGCCGAGAGAACGAGCTTGAGCAGGCACAACAGCAAAACCCTTAACTGCATAATAACCATACTCGTCGAGAATACACATATAGGGGGTAGGTGCATTGGTGATTTTTCTGCCGATCACATCGCGATAGGTTCCTTCAACGCCTTCTCCTAAACCAGAGGCCATAATGGCTTTTAAAGAAGCGATGATCACCTTGCCCAAATTGGATAATTCATCGGGAGATTTTTCGAGGGCCGGCAAGAGCACGACGAGAATGCGACGATTTAAAACCACATCTCTGAGATCGACTTCAGCTAAATTGGTACGAATGATGTGTCCGTAGGTATCTGCCAAGGAACCGAATACGCGGGTTAATTGCATGGTAATAAAGCCATGTTGTTCAAAAACCGTTGAACTTTGTTTGCCTTTTTTCGTTCGATCGAAGCCGGGAAGGGTAATGAGATAGTTCATAATGGGTTCAAGAACAACTTCAGGCGCATCGGCCAGAGAAACGGGATCTTGATTGTCACGCGGAAACATTTTATCTAAGCCAATGGCTTCTAGCTTGCCTAAGTCAAAATAACTACGAATGGAATTGGCATCGAGGAGCATTTTCCCCTGATCGCGCATATAGACTAAAATCTTGAAAAGCGCTCCTACAAATACAATGGCACGACCTTTCCACATATCGCCATCTGAACCCTGACCGCCTGAATCCATGAGGCTGACTACCAACTCGGTTAACATGCTAGATGAACCAGTACAGAAGGGATTCATGGTATTCGACAGACGCTTTTCCTGAGCGCCGACAATATCACGTGCACCCGTCATGAAGCTGATCAGCAAAATATCGTCCTCACGTCCCATGAAGCGAACCATGGAAAAAATGCTGGCAAAAACGCTATTGTCACCTTTACCATCGACATAGAGAAAACCACTACCCTGCACCAGCGCATTAAAAGCAAGCGACATCAGTGCCTGTGTTTTACCGCTACCGGTTGAGCCGAAGATGAGAACATGGGTACGCATATCTTCATTAGCAAACCATAACTCCTCATTGGTCATTTTTTTATTGCCAAAAAAACAAATGCCTCTGGATTTATTGGCCTTACCTGAACCAGGCTGAATATCATTGTAATCCCACACTTGGGCTCGAAGGGGTAAACGAAAAGGCAGCACTTGTCTGCGCGTATAGGCATATAAGAAAATACAGAGTCCGACGACAAAACAAAAATCGGTTACGGGTGTGAGAAAAAAGGAAAAAAGAGCGCAGCTAAACATCAGGATCGCACCATTGGTTGGATCCTTGAAAAAATCCCTGATCTTCATTCCGAGCGTGCGGGTATCGCGCAGCAGAAGCTGCGGTGCCATTTCCTGTTGTTCATCTAAGCCGCGTTGCATCATCGTGAAGGACTCTCAAAAAAAAAACTATTTTTCCTCGTCCGAATGATAAACCATCGATTTCAAGGCGAGTTCTAAAGCATTCGTTGCGGCCTCAATCATGGGGACAATGAGTTTTCGACCGGCTTCTCTTTCTGCCACCCAATGTGCAAAAGGTCCTGCGCTTTCTACAAAAGGTGTCTGCCGACCCATGGTATTCAGTACATACCAGAGTCGTCTATCCAGGGGTTTCAGCCAGAGAAAATCAGCTGTTGCCTGCACGCCATCGAGACGAGCTGCTATGAGCATGGCGGCCATGACTGTCAAGACATAGGCATGTGATTGCATAATTTTTTGTACGATTTTAGTGTTTTCATGTTTTTTAAGCAGGGCATCTACGCCCGTCAAATCGAGTTGTTTCATGGTAGATGAACGGTTTAATTGCTGAATGATTTGCGCTGCGACCTTGCTATCGGCATTGATTCGCGCTGCAAAAACAGCAAAAAGTGCTCTCGCATAAGGCGGTAGTCTACTCACCCCTTCCCACTTTGGCCCCAATTGCAAAGCAAAAATTTTATTGGCTTCTCCTCGTTTTAACATCACCTCGATTCGATCACCATCACGACGTAAACTGCCTTCTTGTCGCGGCCGCCGATATTCTTCAATGAGATTATTCTTTTTACAAAATTGAACTGGGGTCATGGCCATGGCCCAGGGGCCTTTATCAATATCGGTATGAACCAGATCTAAGCTCAGAACAGGTGAAATTTGAGGCCAGTTTCCCTTTTCACAAACAGCCAAGCTTTTCATGGAATAAATATTTTTAAACAAACGGGTTGAATTACCCAAATAAATAATAACGGCTAATACAGCAAGAATAATCGTAAAGGGTATGCGGATATAAGTACCGACTATTTGACCAACTGTCACCATGTCTTCAAAAGTCAGGGTTGAGACCTGGGCTTGTTGAACAGTACTTTTGATTTGAGCAATAGTGGGGCTACTCGTAAACAAACGCAGAACATCGAGTTCCCATAATTTGAGAGTGAAATATCCCGCTATAATTTGGTCTTTAAACACATACCAAACTATTCCCAACATAACAAAAAGACCGGCTATAGCCCATAGAACACCTGTAGAACCGTCTTCTTGTCCTTGCTGTGGCGCTGCTCCTGGCATAGAAGGAGACCTCATAATAGGCTTACCATTTTAAGTATATACCTTAAAAGTTAGAAAGGGTTGATACAAGACTGAAAAAAAAGCCTAGAAATTACTCAAGGGCTGAGGGCTTGACTCATCCCTGAACATAGAAGTTTTATTAAAAAAACAAGAAGTTATCTACTCATCGGAAGCTTTTTGCCTTTCGCGAATTTCTTCCAGTGCTTTACAATCTACACACAAAGTTGCAGTCGGTCTCGCTTCAAGACGTCTGAGGCCAATTTCGACACCGCAGACCTCGCAAAAACCATATTCTTTGGTATTGATAAGTTCTAAGCCTTCCTCCACTCTCTTTAAGAATTTTCGTTCTCTATCACGAGCACGCAGTTCTAGGCGAAAATCCTCTTCTTGGGTCGCTCGATCATTAGGATCCGGATAATTAATAGCCTCTTCTTTCATGTGGCTAACTGTTCGATCTACTCCCTTCATAATCTGATCGCGCATGGCTGTTAAAATTTTTCTAAAATGGGCTAACATTTTTGAGCCCATATATTCTTCATTTTTTTTAGGTTTATAGGGCAGAATGCCGAGCGTCTCAAGACTCGGCTCTAAGATATCTTTTTCACGGATTTCTTTTATAGCCATGAAGGTTCTCCTATTGATTAGCTAATTGTAGTCCATTTCTCGCATCTATACCAAAAAGCGCTGGCTGAAACAATGTATTTATCTTGTCCAAGATCCTCCTGTCACTCTTTCTCTTCCAGCTAAATCAGGATAAGAGCAAATGTTTTCATACTGTTCTTTCTGCAACCTTGCTCTGACAGCAGCTCCTTGTTCACTTCCATGCTCTAATAGTAAATAGCCGCCCGGCCGTAAATATTTTTTTGCAGAGCGCGAAATCTCATTTAAGTCTTGCAAACCATCTTCTTCCGCAACTAAGGCAGTAAGCGGCTCAAAATGAAGTTCCTTCTGACCGCCTTTCCATTCTGCGTAAGAAAGATAAGGCGGATTACTGAGAATAGCATCAAAAAGTAAATTTGGCAGAGCCTCGCACCAATTTCCCTGAAAAAATTGAACGTTTTTTAGGCCTAAGTGAGTCGCGTTGTGTTTTGCGACTGCCAAAGCAGCCTCAGCTTGGTCGGTCGCATAAATTTGCCAAGTCGGTCGTTCTTGACTGAGCGCTAAGGCAAGCGCCCCACAACCGGTTCCAAGATCCGCAATATTGCGAGAGCTTTCATCTGGGGCAAAAATCTGTAGTAAGCATTCTATGAGGAGTTCAGTCTCTGGTCTTGGAATAAGCGTGGCCGGTGTAACTTGTAAATCTAAAGACCAAAAGGCTTTTTGTCCAATGATATAGGCCAGTGGTTCACCGTTTTTTCTTCTCGCTAGCAATTGTTGATAATGTTCAAGCTCGGCAACAGTCAGAAGACGTTTCGAGTTGGTGAGCAATTCTATACGCGAGCAGTGAAGTACAGCCATTAATAAAAGCGCAGCGTCAAGATGCGCTGTGTCACTGCTTGCTTTCAGCTCCTGCACTCCCCACAGCTCTGCCGACGATAATTGCACAACTTACTCAAGATTCGCCAAGAGATCGGCCTGATGTTCAAGAATCAGAACCGAAATGAGAGGATCTAAATCACCTTCCAAAATCGTAGGCAATTTATAGAGGGTGAGATTAATTCGATGATCGGTTATCCGTCCCTGCGGATAATTGTAGGTCCGGATACGCTCTGAGCGGTCACCTGTGCCGACTAGATTCCGTCGATTTTCAGCCTGCTCTTTTCTTTGTTTTTCACGCTCCTGGGTCAGCATTTTTGCTTTGAGCAAGGCAAGTGCTTTGGCACGATTTTTATGCTGTGAGCGCTCATCCTGACATTCGACAACGAGGCCTGTGGGAAGATGGGTGATTCGAATAGCTGAATCCGTTTTATTAACATGCTGGCCACCGGCTCCAGAAGCACGAAAGGTATCAGTTCGCAAATCAGCCGGATTAATTTCAATATCATCAATTTCATCTAGTTCAGGCAGAATAGCAATGGTACAGGTTGAAGTATGAATACGACCCTGTGCTTCCGTATCGGGGACACGTTGCACCCGATGCACACCGGATTCGAACTTAAACCGAGAGTAAGCACCTTTACCAAGAATACGAAGAATAATTTCTTTATAGCCGCCATGCTCTCCGAGACTTTCATGAATCACTTCGACCTTCCAACGCTGTGTTTCTGCATAGCGCGCATACATGCGACATAAATCACCGGCAAAAATAGCCGCCTCATCACCGCCGGCACCTGCGCGAATTTCTAAGAAGATATTGTGACGATCGAGGGGATCGACCGGAAGCAAGAAAACTTGTAATTCCTGTTCCATTTTCTCTTTGTGGATGAGAGCAGCACGTAATTCTTCTTTTGCCAAGCTCTGGACCTCGCTATCTGTATCAGCAAGTAGCGTTTGCAGTCCTTCCATTTCTTTACAAAAAGCTTGATAGCGCTCGAAGGCTTGAACGATTACTTCTAACTGAGCATATTCTTTTGATAAATCCCGAAAACGATTGAGATCGCTTGCAGCTTTCTGCTCTGAAAGCAGAACAGCGAGCTCTTGATAACGCTCGGCAAGATTGCTTAATTTTTTTAACAATGCGGGATTCATATCGCCTTCTGGTCAAATTCAGGAATAGCCAATAATTGCTTTGCCAGTCGTAAGAGCTCAAACCGCCCTTCTGAACCCGCTTGTCGCAATTGAACTGAGGGCGCATGCAGTAATTTATTAGTAACGCCGTAGGCAAAATGGCGTAATACGGTTTCTGCATCTTGCTGTTTTGCCAATTGCCTGAGCGCTTTCGCCAACTCTAGTTCGCAAATGGCTTCAATCTGCTCGCGATAAGCACGAATGGTGTCTGATACCTGCGCTTGTGAATGTTCCTGTACCATCCAGGCCTCGCTTCTTTTTCGAATGACTTCCTGGGCCTTTTCCGCTGCATGCTGTCTATTACTATGGTTTTCATGAATGATTGCTTTTAAATCATCGATGCAATAAAGCGAAACCTGAGGCAGAGCAGCAGCCGGAGGTTCAATATCTCGCGGAACCGCCAAATCAAAAATAGTAAGCGGTTTTTTCTCTCTTGTTTTTACTGCACTCGCTAAAAAATCTGCTGTCACCACAGGCGTCAAGCTACCCGTTGCTGTAATCATTAAATCAGCTTGCGCTAAGAGCTCTCTCAGGCTGCTGAAAGGAAAGACCTCACCCCCATAAACCTGGCTCAGTTGATTTGCTTTCTCTAGAGAACGATTCACAATTCTTATTTTTTTTGCCGGGGAAGCTTGTAAATAACGTAAAATTAATTGAATCATATCGCCGGCACCGAGCAGAAGAATCGTGGCATCGGATAATTGCTGCTTTGCTTGAGAACTGAGTAATTGTTTAGCCAAGGTCATGGTGGTTGAGGCAATTGACATGGGACAGGCACCGATTGCAGTCGTCGAGCGAATTTCTTTTGCTAGTGCAAATACTTGCTGAAACAGTCGATGAAAGGAAGGACCGATAGCAGAGGCTGTACAGCTTTCTGCAAAGGCCACTTTGACCTGCCCTAAAATTTCAGGTTCGCCGAGGACCATAGAATCTAGACCACAGGCGACCTGCATGAGATGTTCAACCGCAGCTTGGCCCTGATAAACATACAAGGCCGCCTGAAGTTCCGCTTTCAAGCTTGTCTTTTCCTTGTCCCCATCTGCAGCTTGACGACAAAACCAAGCCTTGATTCCCTGTAATTCGTCCGTTTCGCAATACAATTCTGAACGATTACAAGTTGATAACAAGACAGCTTCTTTCGCTAAGCCGTTTGATAAGAGATCTTGTAAATAAAGCGGCAACTTTTCCAGAGCAAAAAAAACCTTTTCGCGTAAAGCGACTGAGGCCTTTTTATGGTTGATTCCACAAACAATAATAGACATAATTCATCTAATCAGTTTTATTTACTGAAATTGGGCGTAGTTTAAAACATTAGGATAAAAAGCAAAAGGGATAATAATGATCAAAGCTTTCCACCTTCTTCTTTTCCTTTTTCTTTCAGCCTGTTCAATGCTTCCGCCGCCTTCTTCTCCGCCTGTTAAACTCTCGTGGAAATCCCGCCAGCAAGCACTAGAACAGCTCAATAGTTGGCAACTTCGAGGCCTCATTGCCGTTCACACACCCGGAGATAGTGGAACCGCCAATTTGATTTGGCAACAACACGCTCAAAACTATAGCCTTTCTCTCTTTGGTCCCCTCGGAGCCGGTGCCGTACAAATTCAGGGCAACCCGACTGGGGTTGTTTTACAAACTGCAACAGGTCAGTCATTTTACGCAGCCAATCCAGAACAGCTTTTGTACAGGCAGTTGGGTTGGAAACTGCCGGTATCTAATCTTTATTATTGGATTCGAGGCCTGCCCGTACCGAAGCTTCCAGCCAAGCGAGAATTTGACGCCTATCATCGTCTCATTCGACTGACTCAGGCAAACTGGCAGCTTCAGTTTAAACAATATGCCCTTTTCCACCAAAGAGAATTACCGACCAAGCTTGTTCTTTCGCATCCACAATTAAATATAAAGCTTGTCATTTATCAGTGGGACCTGTAAGCAAATATCCATTGACACCTCCTGCCTCGATAAGCACAATACCCCAGATCAAATGGGGTGTAGCCAAGCGGTAAGGCACCGGGTTTTGATCCC
>CAYXNR010000022.1:0-36530 GCA_964466595.1 uncultured Coxiellaceae bacterium
AACACTGGACTTCCTAGTAGGACTTAAAAAGTACCTATAGGTAGGTTTGGATAGGTTTAGATGAACGGAGTAGTACTAATAAACTCACAAGCTTCACATCTTGCAAGACAAAAATGAATACTGCTTAGATCGCAACTATCTTTAGGATAAATGCTGATACCATCGTACATATAGCTAAAATTGACTTTTATTCCTTGAAAAATAAAAGCTAAGAAACCATTTTTATTTAGGATAGCTGATTCTTGAGCTGGAGTTAAATCCTCTGTTATCTCTTCTTCCTCAGCTTGCATATTCATCACCTTGGCAGTCTAAAAAATCTAGCAACCCAACTATTCTTTTGGCTCAGGCTGCTCGACTTGGCGACTAAAGCCACAGGTAGCACGCGGACAAACCTGTTCTGTCCCACGCTTTTTTGTAATTTTAACCGTCAGCATGGGCCAAGCACATTGGGGACAGGCTTGGTTAATAGGCTCATTCCAGGTGGCATATTTACAATCCGGATAACGCGAGCAAGAGAAAAATAATTTTCCGCGACGGGAACGTCTTTTGAGCATCTTACCTTGGCGACACTCAGGACATTCCACACCCGTATCGCTTGCTTTTTGTAAGGATTCAACATGTTTGCATTTGGGATAAGCGGAACAGCCGATGAATTTTCCATAGCGGCCTTGCTTAATATTTAAGGCATGACCACAATCTGGGCAAGTCCGACCTTCTACTTCTTTAGCTTCTGCTGCATTTTGAACAGCACTTTCTTCACTATTCTCATTTAAACTGCGGGTATAAGTACAATCGGGATAGCCTGTACAGCCGATGAAACGATCACGTCTTCCCAAACGAAGGGTTAAAGGCTTACCGCATTGAGGACAATTTTCTGCTAAGGTTTCTTGCGTCACATCCTTGCGTTTGACGGTTTCAGCAATCTCATCAACCAGATGTTTGAAAGGATCCCAAAATTCCTGCAAGAGCGGAACCCAGGCTTTTTCACCGCGGGCAATCGCATCGAGCTCATCTTCTAGTTGGGCAGTGAAGCCATAATCGACATAGCGAGTGAAATATTGTGTCAGGAATTTATTGACGACCCGTCCGACATCCGTCGGCTTGAAACGCTTATTTTCTAAAAGCACGTATTCACGACGTTGTAAGGTTGAAATAATACTTGTGTAGGTAGCAGGACGTCCAATACCGCACTCTTCTAAAGACTTAATGAGAGTTGCCTCAGAGTAACGCGGCGGCGGCTCTGTAAAATGCTGATTGCACTGAAGCGCATTCAGCTTAACCACTTCGCCCTCAACAAGCGGCGGCAATAATTTATCTTCGCTGTTTTCCTCTGGTTTATCATCATGACCTTCCTGATAAACCCGCATAAAACCTGGATCGGCAATAACCGAGCCCGTCGCACGAAATTCATTTGGCTTGGCTTCTGACTCACCACAGCGGAGATCCACCGCTACCGTATCAATGGTGGCAGAAATCATTTGGCAAGCTACCGTTCGCTTCCAAATTAAGTCGTAGAGTTTAAACTGTTCCGGCGATAAATAATCCTTCAGTGATTCTGGTGTACGCAGAACTGAAGTCGGACGAATGGCCTCGTGGGCTTCTTGCGCATTCTTGGCCTTGGTACGATAAACACGCAGTTCCTCAGGTAGATTTTCTTTACCATAGCGCTCAGCGATAAAGTCACGAATTTCTTGTAGCGCTTCTTGAGCCAAATTCACAGAATCAGTACGCATATAACTGATTAAACCAACAGAGCCGGTATCAATATCAATTCCTTCATATAATTGTTGTGCAAGACGCATGGTGCGCTCTACACCGAGGCCCAATTTTCGTGCGGATTCTTGTTGTAAGGTTGAGGTAATAAAAGGCGCAGCCGGATTGCGTTTACGCTGTTTCTTTTCGACAGCGACTACTTTTAAGCGACCTTGTGCTTCGCCTGCTAAGAGGGTTTTGATTGTTTCTGCTTGCTCGGCATTGGTAATTGAAAACTGTTCTAGTTTCTCGCCCTGATAGAGATAAAGCTTGGCAGTAAAGGCTTGATTTTTACCTTCAAGATCGGCGCTCAAATCCCAATATTCTTGACTGACAAAGCGCTCAATTTCCTCTTCTCGCTCTACAACCAAACGCAGCGCAGGACTCTGAACGCGTCCGGCTGACAAACCGCGACGCACTTTTCGCCAGAGTAAGGGAGATAAATTGAAGCCCACCAAATAATCGAGGGCTCGACGCGCCTGCTGCGCATTAACCAAATCCATTGAAATTTCTCGCGGCTCAGAAACAGCTGCTTTAAGGGCGCTTTGAGTGAGTTCATGGAAAGCGATACGATAAACTGGTTTTTTGACTAAGGTTTTTTTGTCTTTCAAAATATTATAAACATGCCAGGAAATGGCTTCGCCTTCACGATCAGGATCGGTTGCCAGATATAAGGCATCTGCTTTTTTCATTGCAGCTACCAGGGCTGTGACATGCTTGGCATTCTTTTCGATGATTTCGTAATGCATGGCAAAATCATTTTCAGGATCAACTGCACCTTTTTTAGGGAGTAAATCACGAACATGGCCATAGGAAGCCATCACTTCAAATTGCGCGCCCAAATATTTTTTGATTGTTTTTGCTTTAGCTGGTGATTCAACGATAACCAGGTGCTTAGTCATAAAAAGTGCCTATTATGAAGTTCCATATAAGATATATCATGATCTGATTATAGCCTAAAGCAGGCTAATTAATGCAACTGGCCAAAGGCATCGGATAAGATGAGGTCCTGCAAAATAGACAAAGCTGGCTTTTTCTCGGGTTGATTAAAAAGTGCCACCAAGACAACCCATTGAATTCGAGCAATATCTACCTCATGTTTATCAAGCGCCATCAAGCGATCAATAACGACTTCACGCGTCCTCGCATCGAGGATACCGAGTTGTTCCAGATAAGCCAAAAACCCAATTCCCTCTAAACCAAAGCATTCTTCTTCATAGGGTAGATAGTGGCGAAAAGCCTGTCCCGTCAAGCGAGGGCCTGATTCTGCGGCTTTTTGGACCCGGTTTAAGCCATCCAGCCAATCCAGCGCTCGATCAATTTCCATTTTAGGAAAGCCGACTCTTTCTAGCTCAGCCGTCACTGCTTCTTTGTCCGTGATTAAACTCACGCCATTATCAGTATAATTCTCAATCAGAAACATCACTACATCAAACATAAGTTCTCTCTATTCTGTCAGGAAACACAGCGCCTATAACCGCCTTGAACAGCTTCTACATAGCCCTTTAATTCTAATAGCAACAGCATGGAGGAAACTTCTGCTGCCGTCAATCTACTCCGCAGCAAAAGCTCGTCAAAGGCTGTCACGCCAAATTCAATATAACTTAATAAGTTTTCCTGTCCTTGATCTAAATCGAGCCGCTCTGAAGCAGGGGGAGCCAGTTTCCGTTTTGCTTTCACAAAGGCGGTCAAAGCAGCTAATTCTTCTACAATATCATCAACCGTTTCAACTAATTTAGCTCCCTCACGAATCAATTGATGACAACCCCGTGCCTGTGGATGATGAATGGAGCCCGGTATCGCAAAAACCTCGCGATTTTGTTCCAGAGCATAACGGGCCGTAATTAAGGAACCGCTTCCTAAGGCTGCCTCAACAACCAATAAGCCTAGGCTCAAGCCACTAATAATTCGGTTACGACGCGGAAAATTCCCTGCGAGTGGGGAGGTATTCAGGGGAAATTCTGAAATCAAAGCACCCTGCTCTCTAATTTTTTCTGCTAAGCGCTGATGGTTGCGGGGATAAATTTGCCTTAATCCCGTACCCATCACTGCAATCGTTTTACCACCAGCGGCTAAGGCACTGCTATGACAAACCCCATCAATACCTGCCGCCAAACCGCTGGTAATCACCAAGCCGTTTTCCACTAATAGGCCGGCAAAGCCTTCGGCCGTTTTTAAGCCAAAGGAAGAAGGATGACGCGTACCGACCATTCCCAATTGAGGAGCCGATAAGAGCTTGAAATCGCCGCTAACATACAAAACTAAAGGCGGATCGGCAAGTTCTTTTAACAAAGCCGGATAATGAGGATCTTGGAAACTGAGAACCCTTATGCTTCTGCTTTCATACCATCTTTGCTCTTCCTCCAGCACAGACCAATTGATTGTTTTAATTTTTTCGATTTCCCTGAGGCTAAAGCCGGCCTCTTTTAAATCTGAGCTTGTCGAGGTAAATAAAGATTCAAGCTTACCCATCACTTCCAACCAGGCTTTGAATTTAGCTGGTTTAATCGTCAGCAAGTGCGACAGCGCTAACCAATACAGAAGATTATTTGAAGGATAAGCATTCACAGCAAGACTCCACAAGTCGCTAGCGAGACTTGATTTCTTTTTCTAAAAAATCGAAAAGTAGGCCGCTCACATTGATTTGAGCTAAATGATCTAATTCACGAATACAAGAAGGACTCGTGACATTTATTTCAGTTAAATAATCGCCGATAATATCAATGCCTGCAAAGTAGATACCTTTCTTTTGTAAATAAGGCTTTAAACGTTCGCAAATGAAAGACTCTCTTTGAGTTAAAGGCTGCACGACGGGTTTCGCGCCTACAATCACATTGCCGCGCCAGTCTCCTTGCTGGGGAATCCGTGCCAAAACATAGGGCAGTGGTTCGCCATGAATTAACATGAGGCGCTTATCGCCTGCCTTAATCTCAGGAATATAACGCTGGGCCATGATCGGCCGTGATCCTCCCTGCGTCAGCGTTTCAAAAATAACGACTGCATTAATTTCCTCTGGCTTCACGCGAAAAACTGCCTGCCCACCCATGACATCTAAGGGCTTGCAAACGATATCTTTTTCTTCTTTCCAAAAAGCTTTTAATTGCGCTATAGCTGTTGTCACAATCGTCGGCACGCAGCAATCAGGAAAATTGAGGATTGCTAGTTTCTCATTGATATCACGCAAAGCTTGGGGTTTATTCACAACGAAGACCCCCTCTTGCTCAGCCATGTCGAGGATTAAGGTCAAATAAAGATAATTTTGATCGAAGGGCGGATCTTTGCGTATCAAGAGAAGATCTAAATCACGAAGTGCTAAACTTTGTCTTTCTTCAAAAGCAAACCAATTTTCAGAATCTCGAAAAACCCGCAAAGGACGCGCTTCTGCATAGGCTTTTCCCTCTCGCAAAAAAAGATCGGCGAATTCAAAATAAAAAATCGACCAACCGCGGTCTGCTGCTTCCCATAAGAGGGCAAGACTACTGTCATGTCCGGGAATAATCTTTTGTATGGGATCCATTACAATGCCAAGATTCATCCTGCAATCTCCCTTGCTGCTGCTAACATGCTTAATTGTGCAATTACACCATAGGTCGCTAAATGTTTTTGATAGGGGTGAAGCTTGTCTTCCTGCGGCCAGGCAGAACAGCTCCAGGCAAAGGGCAGTGATTCAAATAACATACCAGGCGTATTTAAATTTTCATCCCTTCCTCGTTTTTGATGCAAACGGTAAAAACCGCCGGCCACGCGTTTTCCCCATAAATAAATGACGGGTTCGGCTACATGCGCTTCTTCCCCCAAAGTTTCAATAGTATAAATTCCTTCTTGCAGAATAACACGTCGGACTGGCATGCCGCCTTTGGCCTTAGCCATGGAACTACGTTGTTTACGATTCAAGTGAGCGAGCTCCTCAATACTGCGTACAGTCATCACCGCCATGCCCTGCGTTCCTGCATCAGCCTTGATCATGGCAAAAGGCTGTTGGGTCACGCCGTAGGCCTGATATTTTTCTTGAATATCTGCCAATAAGGCTCGCGTATGTTCAATCAGACAATCCATTCCTTCCCGGTTTAAAAAATCTATTTCGCCACAATAACGAAAAAGAGGGGTAATCAGCCAAGCATCGAGTTGAAGTAGCTCAGCGAATTCTTGGCACAGCGCTGCGTAATATTGAAAATGTTCTGACTTTAAGCGCTGATGCCAACCGAGAGCTGCGGGCGGGAAAAGAGGTTGTTGTAACTTCTCTAAAATAGCTGGTACACCTGAGGATAAATCATTATTCAATAAAATCAAGTCTGGGATCTGATTGCCGAAATGCAGAACCTGTCCTTCGCGGATCAAAGGTTGAAAAATAAGTCGCTTACCCTCCGATAAAATAAGTTCGCCGGTCTTCTGCAACTCCTCTGAGAGAGAACCGAGACTGACCTCAAAGCCGGCTTCGCTTAAGATATGAATGAGTGCAGCCACATTATCCCAATAAGGAAGATTACGCGTATGACTTTCCGGAATCAGCCCAATATGTTTCGCCATCGGAACCTGGGCTAAAATAGCAGCTTGGGCCGCCAGAACTACCTCTCCTAAAAAATCTGGATTCAGATTATTAAATCCAGCGGGGAAAAGATTCATGTCTACTGGCGCAAGTTTAAACCCAGCATTACGCAAATCGACAGAACCATAAAGCGGCGGCGGTGTTTTTTGCCATTGGTCTTCAAACCATTGGCTAATTTCCTTCTGTTTTTCCTGCAAGCGCCTTTCTACAAGCTCTAAGCCTTGTAGAGAAGAGCTACCACCTCCGCGGTCTAGCTGAGGAATGTTTTTATTGACTACCTGGTTCATATTGTTTTAGCACGATCAAGAAACACACGATAATCTACTTCACCTACGATCCGTTTTTCCATTACTTCTTGTCCTTGGCGATTAAAAAATAAAAAAGTAGGCGGTGCAACAACCTGATAGCGCTTAAACAAAGCCTGGATAAAAGGTGTATTTTCTGTCACATCAGCGCGCAGCACAACAAAACGGCGTAAACTATTTTGAACTTCTGGCTTGCTCAACACTTTTTTCTCTACAGCCTGGCAGGATTCACACCAGGCAGCATAAAAATCGAGCATCACTGATTTTCCCTCACGACGCGCCTTCGCTAAAATATGATCGAGCTGAGCCATACTTTTAATTGTTGTGAAGTTAAAGAACTGAGAGGAAGTTTGCTTCGCAGTCACAAAACCTGTTTTGAAAAAGCGACTCTCAAAAGGATAGAAGGGACTCGTAAAATTCAGGGAAACACCGATAAATAAAATGAAAGCATACAGAACAAACAATCCACCGACAAGATAGGCAGAATAACGCGACAAACGAGACAGCCCTTCTACAAAAAAAAGAAAAATAGCCATGGCAATAAGAAGACTGGCCCACAGAAAAAGCGTTACCGCGCTTGGCAGAATACGCGAGAGCATCGCAATAGCCATACCGACCAGCAAAAAAGCAAAAAACTTTTTGATGATCATCATCCAGTGCCCCGTGCGCGGCAAATATTTACCGGCAGAAAAACCAAGCAAGAGCAAAGGCAAGCCCATTCCTAAACCCAAAGTAAATAAGGCACTAGCACCTAAAAGCAAATTACCTGTTTCGGAAAGATAAGCTAAAATACCGATTAGTGGCGCTGTTACACAGGGAGACATGATTAAGGTTGAGAGGCTGCCCATCAAAAACACGCCAAAATAATGACCGCCTTGCCGCCCATGCTGCCAAGCAATCAGATTGCGCTGCCAGGCTGGCAAAGGAAGAACAAATAAATCTGCCATAGACAGCGCCAATAAAATAAATATGGCACTCAAGCCACTGATGACCCAGGGATTTTGAAAATAAATCTGGATGCTGCTTCCCACCCAAGTAATCGCAAGACCAGCAATAGCATAGGTTAAAGCCATGCCTAGCACATAGCTGAGCGATAAGCGAAAAGCTTTTCTGGTCGTTAGTTTTTTTTGTCCTACAATAATACTGGAGAGAATAGGAATCATCGGCAGAATGCAAGGGGTAAAAGCCAACAACAGGCCCAAGCCTAAAAAACAGAGAATAGACATGATAAAGTTATGCTCACTTAAGAAGGTCTGCGTGGCACCTTGGTCTATTAACAAATTTGAGGCTCTCGAAACTGTTTTTATACTGGAGCTCTTTGCACTAGCCTCACTCACGATGAGTAAGGGTGCACCCTTCAGGCCTTCTGCAGAGAAAGGATAATGTAGATCTAAGCGTTTTTTCACCGGCGCATAGCAAAATCCCGACTGCGAACAGCCCTGATATTGAATAGTAAAGCTTCGTTCTTGCTCAAGCGCTTGGCTTAAGGGAAGAACTAGATGAACATGACCCTCATAAGCTCGAAAGCTGCCCCGGATAGGATCGAGCTTGTTTTTACTTGCCGGCCACTTAATTTGATCTTTTTTCAGTGCGGATACAGGCTCAGCACGAAGGTAAAGCTTATCCCGATAGAGATAATAGCCGGGAGCCACCTGCCATTCGATAATGAGTCTAGCTGGTTTTTCTAAATAGGCTGAAAAAACAAAGGCTTCTTCTGCTGGCAGCGGTATGTCTTCTGCCTTCGCCAGCCCAACAGCAAATAAGATATTGAAAAAAATAAGGATTTTAAAGATTCGTTTTAGCATGGCTCTCAGTATGTATGTGGTTGAATATTGCGCTAGGATACTAAATTTTGATTTAATTATAAACCCCGAAAAACCCTAAGCGACGACTGTCCGACAGCGTTGTCGCTCAAAATGACAAAAGCAGGCTGACATGAAGACTAAAACCCCTTGACTCTCTTCTATTTCTCGCTATATTTAGCACTCAATACTTGAGACTGCTAAAACCGTCCCCATATAACTTAACTGATACATTCATTAACATAAAGGAGAAGCAAAAGATGAGCAAAAAATCCATCAAGATTCGGCCCTTAGGCGACCGTCTTGTTGTTGAACCGCAAGAATTAGAAACAAAAACCCCAGGTGGCATTTTTATTCCCGATACAGCTGATAAAGACAAGCCCATCCAAGGCACCGTGCTTGCTATCGGCCAGGGTAAGTATGTCGACGGCAAAATGCTGCCCTTGCAGGTGAAGGTAGGCGACAAGGTCCTTTTTGGCAAATACGCAGGCACCAATATTAAATTTTCTGAAAAAGAATATCTGGTCATGCGTGAAGAAGATGTTATGGGCGTTGTTGAAGAGTAAGCAAAGTAAGTCTAATTATTTAATCTCATTACTAAAGAGGATAAAAACATGGGAGCAAAAGAACTTGTATTTGGAACTGACGCGCGTCAGCAAATGTTAGCCGGCATCAATGAATTAGCCAATGCTGTACAAATTACCATGGGCCCAAGCGGCCGGAATGTCGTCATCGACAAAAGCTTTGGTTCACCGACCATTACTAAAGATGGTGTTACCGTCGCCAAAGAAATTGAATTCAAAAACAAATTCAAAAATATGGGCGCGCAAATGCTAAAAGATGTCGCCGCGCAAACCTCTGATGAAGCCGGTGATGGCACCACCACCGCGACTGTCTTAGGCAGACAGATCTTCGTCGAAGGCTTAAAAGCCGTTGTTGCTGGCTACAACCCGATGGATCTCAAGCGTGGTATTGACTTAGCTGTCAGCCATACTGTTGCCGCCTTGAAGAAACTTTCCGTTCCTTGCACTGATACCAAAGCCATTGCCCAAGTGGGTACCATTTCTGCGAATTCCGATGACTCCATTGGAAAAATCATTGCAGATGCCATGGCCAAAGTCGGCAAAGAAGGTGTTATTACTGTTGAAGAAGGTTCTGGCTTAGAAAATGAACTCGATGTCGTAGAAGGTATGCAATTCGATCGTGGCTACCTGTCCCCCTACTTCATCACCAATCAACAAAATATGTCTGCTGAATTGGAACATCCTTACATCCTGATTGTGGACAAGAAAATTTCTTCTATTCGTGATCTTCTACCCATCTTGGAAGCCGTGGCAAAAGCCGGACGTTCCTTGCTTATTATTGCAGAAGATGTCGAAGGAGAAGCCTTGGCGACTCTGGTTGTCAACCATATGCGTGGCATCGTCAAAGTCTGTGCAGTAAAAGCACCTGGCTTCGGTGACCGTCGTAAAGAAATGTTGCAAGATATTGCTATTCTAACCAAGGGCCAGGTTATTGCTGAAGAAGTGGGTCGCACCTTAGAATCAGCAACCCTTAAAGATCTCGGCTCTGCCAAGCGTGTTGTCGTCACCAAAGACGATACCACCATTATCGATGGCGCCGGCGATAAAAAAGAAATCGAAGGACGCATCAAGCAGCTTCGTGCTCGTATCGAAGAGACTTCTTCTGACTACGACCGTGAAAAAATCCAAGAGCGTATTGCTAAACTCGCTGGCGGTGTAGCTGTCATTAAAGTCGGTGCAGCCTCTGAAATCGAAATGAAAGAAAAGAAAGCCCGCGTTGAAGATGCACTACATGCTACCCGCGCCGCTGTAGAAGAAGGCGTAGTCCCCGGTGGTGGTGTGGCACTGATTCGTGTATTGAACTCCATTAAAACGCTGGAAGGCGAAAATGAAGCTCAAAACGTTGGTATTCAGCTGACCCGTCGTGCCATGGAAGCACCTTTACGTCAGATCGTCACCAACGCTGGCTATGAAGCCTCTGTGATTCTCAATAAGGTCTTGGAAGGTAAGGGCAATCACGGCTTCAACGCAGCAACAGGTGGTTTTGGCGACATGTTACAAATGGGTATCTTGGATCCCACCAAAGTAACACGTACCGCACTGCAATATGCTGCTTCTGTAGCCGGTCTCATGCTCACCACAGAATGCATGATCACTGATCTACCCAAAGAAGAAAAAGAAGATGCCATGGCCGCTGGCGGTATGGGTGGCATGGGCGGTATGGGTGGTATGGGCGGCGGTTTCTAAGCATCCCTTGCTACTTTTTTTACTCCAATCAAAAACCCCGCTTCTCGCGGGGTTTTTTTTTAAGCTTCTGTAATGAAAATCAAGTTTCAAACCATCTTTCCACCGCTGTTTTTAAAAATTGCTCTAATTGAATTCCTTGTCCACCGACTAGTAATAAGCGATAGGGTTTAAATTGTTTTTTAAATGTTTCTATCCCTGATAGACTGCCCTTGATTTTCTGCGACTTCACTTCTATCGCTATAAATTTTTTCCCAGACTGCAAGATAAAATCAACTTCTTCGTTTCCTTCACGCCAATAATATAATTGAATATTTTTACCCGCAATTTGATTAACGAGATAAGCACCCACGGAGGATTCAACTAAGCGTCCCCAAAATTCTGGATCACGTCTTGCTTCTTGATATAAATATTTGGTCGTTGCTGAAAATAAGGCGGTATTTTGTACTTGAAATTTTGGACTCGATCCTCTTTGTCGTACCAGCTGTCCTGCATATTTACTTAAGCCACTTAACAGGCCGGCTGCAGAAAGCAGTTCAAGATAGTGAGCAAGTGTCGTGGTATTACCAGCATCTTGTAATTGTCCCGTCATTTTTTGATAGGATAAAATTTGGCCCGAGTAAACACAGCCCAAATAAAATAATTGTCTTAATAGAGCAGGCTTTTGTACAGGAGAAAGGGTAAGAACATCTTTTGAAATGGTTGTTTCAATCAGTGAATCCGTTATATATTTTTTCCACCGCGATTCATCTTCAATTAATCCAGCTGCTCCAGGATAGCCGCCAAAATAAATATATTGATTCAGATCCCAGTTAAAAGCCTCATGCATTTCTTGAAAGGTCCAATGTCGAATGGGAATAATTTCAAAACGCCCGGCTAGACTTTCACTCATTCCTTTTTGGATTAAGATAGGTGCTGAGCCTAGTAAAATCACCTTTAAATTGCGTTTATGCCTTGTGTCTTCATCCCATAATTTTTTAACGATAGTGGACCATTCTTGTATTTTTTGGATTTCATCGAGCACTAAGATAGCTGCTTGCTTGCTAGTTTCTATTTGTAAGCGGGCTACTTCCCATTGTTGTTCAATCCAGCTTGTTTGAAGATAAGGCTCATCTGCACTAGCATAATGTGAAGGTAGCTTGAGTGTTTCTAGTACCTGCTGAGCAAGGGTCGTTTTACCGACTTGCCGTGGGCCAATCAAGACTTGAATAAAGCGTCTAGGCTCCTTTAACCGACTCGCCACTTGATTGTAAGCGTTTCTTTTTATTAATATTTTACCAGGCATAGATAAATTACTCAATGGATTGAGTAATTTTACTCAATGGATTGAGTAAATTCAAGCTTGGCTAAGTCAAGCCAAATAAAGTCATCATCCCTTGAATTAAAAAGAAAGCCGGAGCCAAAATATAGTTGAGGATGCCTGTAAACCACAAAATGAGTAAAATAAAAAAGCCATAAGGTTCAATTTTCTGTAGTTGCCAGGCGGTTCGGGGCGGCACTAAGCTTAATAAAATCTTGCTGCCATCTAAAGGGGGGAAAGGCAAGAGATTTAAAATACCGAGAAAAATATTAACCGCAATACCGGCTAGTCCCATATTGAATAAGGGAAGACCTAGCCAACTATTGTGGAGTAGCAAAAAATAAGCGCCTAATTTAGCAAAGCCAGCCCAGATAAAAGCCATTAAAAAATTACTAAGCGGCCCACCCAAAGCAACCAAGACAATATCACGACGTGGATGGCGGAGGTTTCGTGAATCAACGGGCACAGGTCTTGCCCAGCCAAAGACAACACCCGTGGTGGTTAAAAATAATAAGGGAACAATAAGGGTGCCGATGAGATCGATATGTTTTAAGGGGTTGAAGCTAAGACGTCCAGACAAACGAGCTGTTTGATCGCCTAAGCGAGAAGCAATCCAGCCATGGGCAACTTCATGGAGGGTAATGGCAAACAAAAGGGGTAGAGACCAAATCACTATTTTCTGTACTAGACTGAGTTCTATCATGATTAAAATTACTCGCGATGATAATTTAGGCAATATTTTTTATATTTACAGATCTTTAGAAAATTCTATCATAGAACCCACTTAATCCTGCAAATTAATAAACAAAATGTTACACTTTACAGAAAATAGCTACAGGATCGCTGAGATGACAATGAAGCAGCTAAGCTACTTCCTCTTATTATTTTTTATCAGTCAACAGGGCTGGGCCGCAACGCCGGATAGTGTTGCCAATCGACCGCCCACTATTAATCCTATGCCGAAATCAGGCATCATCTTAACCAGTGGGATACTACCTACAAATAATGGCTATCTAGTCTGTGGGGGCGCCCGTGCAGGCAGCACATCCGGCGACCTGTAAAGTAGCGCCTGTAATGACCGAACAATGGGAGCATCGACTACTCGCTGCCCCCCCCCCTTACAACCCACCGCTACTATTGCCCTTGCTGGCTTTATCGGTTGTGGCTGGAATAATATCTATGGTTTTGGTTTTGATCTGCCTGACATTCGGCCCGCAGGTAATGGCTATGCTTTTTACTGGCCCATGGGACCTGTCGGTAAGAAATTTCTTTATATTGGATATAACGGCTGTGATGATAAGCCTGTCAAAATATCCTATGTACTATATTGTGTTTAGCAGGAAGAAAGTGTTTTTTGGGATAAGCTGTTAAAAAAACCGCGATGAAACGCTATCCGAGTACAAGGCATTTAGCTTAGAATGAGCTTCGACCCATTAAAGAAAGGTTTCTTGGCGTGACACTCATTTATTACAAGGTACTGGCGGCACTGCTTATCTTTGTCTCCAGCCTCATTACCGTTATTTATCCACTCCGGAAACATCTCGCCTTACACCATAGCGAATCCTTAGAACTCGGCGAAGCCTTTGCAAGCGGGATTTTTTTGGGTATTGCCTTTTTTCATATGCTACCGGCCTCGATTAATAGCTTTCATCATCTTTTCAGGAATATTCATTATCCGCTTGCTGAACTCATCTGTATTATCGGTTTTATCTCACTCTTATTTTTAGAACGCTTATCTCTTTTAACTAATAATACTCACCGCAAGCTGAGTGGCATTCCTACCATTCTCACCCTCATGCTTGTCATTCATTCTCTGATCGAAGGAACTGCTTTAGGTATCAACGATACCTTTTCTCAAGCTTTTATGATCTTTATCGCAATTATCGCTCACAAGGGCTCGGCTAGTTTTGCCCTCTGTATCACCCTAATACGACATCAAATTTCCCTTTCGAAAATTTTAGCGATTGTGCTTTTCTTCTCGCTGATGACACCGCTTGGTATTTTTCTCGGCACGACCTTAAATTCTTTATCTTATTTAACTGGCGGGCAGCTACTTGCAGCTATCTTTAATGCCTTTGCAACCGGCTCTTTCTTTTATATGTCTACCTTACATCATGTGCAATTTCATAAACGCGCAGCGGAAGGATCCCAAGGTTTGTGGGAATTTATTTTTTTGGTAATTGGCTTGATACTCATGGGCTTGGTAGCCGTGTGGACTTAAAACAAAGCGATTAAATCATTTAAGAAGCGTTTACCCAAAGCACTGGGTTTTAAAAGCAAATTATCCTCTTCTAATAATTTTTTTCTTCTCGCTTCTTGCAAGGTCAGCTCAAGAAGTCGAGCATCAAGCCCCGTTCTTTCTTCGAATAATTGAAAGCTTACACCCTCTGTTAAGCGCAGGGCATTGAGCATAAATTCCAAGCGGAGATCAGCAGGCGAGAGAAAACGAGTATCTGCAGTTTTATTTTTTGAAGCAAGATAAGCGCGGGGATTTTTAAGTTGCCAGTGACGATAAATTTTTTGTTCTTGGAAATTGCTTATTTTACTGTGAGCCCCTGCGCCAATACCCAGATAATCGCCAAATTGCCAATAATTGAGATTGTGTTTGCAGGCTTGCTTTTTATGATAAGCGGAAACCTCATATTGTTGAAAGCCTGTTTGAAGCAGTAAAGCTTGGCCCTCGACCTGCATCTCCCATATTGCTTCATCTTCCGGTAAGGGAGGCGGATTCAGATAAAAAGCAGTATTGGGTTCTAAGGTGAGTTGGTACCAGGATAAATGGGCAGGCTGCAACTGAAGTGCCTCTTCGAGATCTTGTAAAGCTTCTGCCTTCGTTTGTTCCGGCAAGCCATACATGAGATCAAGATTGAAGTTTTCAAAGCCGCTATCTTGTGCCGCTTTGACTGCCCGAATAGCCGTTTCACGATCATGGATGCGTCCTAAGGCTTTGAGTTTGCTATCTTGTAAACTTTGAATACCAAGAGACAAACGGTTAATGCCTAAGGATCGATAAGCTTGAAAGCGTTTTTGCTCGATTGTGCCAGGATTGGCTTCCAAAGTGATTTCTAGCTCGCTAGCTAGTCGAAAGCGTTGCTTGACGCCTTCCAAGATTCTTTCTATGGCCTGGGGAGAAAATAAACTCGGCGTTCCACCGCCAAAAAAAATACTGGTGAGCGGGCGTGCGATGGGAGCTTCTAACTTGTTTAAATTGTCATCAAGATCTTGCAAAAGTGAGGACACATAATTTTCTTCCGGTATCCCTTCTTTAACAGCATGGGAGTTAAAATCACAATAGGGGCATTTTTGAATGCACCAGGGGATATGAATATATAAGCTAAGCGGGATACTGTGAGGGCTTAAGATCATACGAAGAAAAGTTGGTCATTATCTTATTTCACGATAGAATAGCACGCAAAATGATGAATATCTATGAAGGAGTAGCATAAATGAGAAAGCGAGTTCGGGTTGCGATTACTGGTGCTGCAGGGCAAATTGGCTATGCCTTAATTTTCCGTATTGCTTCTGGGCAATTATTGGGCCCGGAGGTTGAGATTGATTTGAGCTTACTAGAATTGGAAGCCGCGCTGCCTTCGCTGAAAGGCGTGGTAATGGAACTGGAAGATTGCGCTTTTCCGCTTTTAAAAAATATCACCGTGAGCTCCGATGTCAAAGTCGCCATGAAGGATGTGAATTGGGCGATTCTCGTCGGTGCCATGCCACGTAAAGAAGGCATGGAGCGTTCTGATCTCTTAAAAGTCAATGGCCAAATTTTTGGACCTCAAGGGCAGGCCATCAATGAACAAGCTGCAGCAGATGTTCGGGTTTTTGTCGTCGGGAATCCTTGCAATACCAATTGCTTGATTGCGATGCACCATGCACCTGATCTTCCGCGCGATCGTTTTTTTGCAATGACAAGATTAGATGAATTACGGGCACGTAGCCAATTAGCTCTCAAGGCAAAGGTAGCAGTAGAAGCCATTACAGAGATGACGATTTGGGGAAATCACTCGAGTACCCAGTTTCCTGATTTCTATCATGCGAAAATTAATAATCAACCCGTAACTGAGGTCATCACCGATCTAAATTGGTTACAGAACGATTTTATTTCCCGCATACAAAAACGGGGAGCTGAAGTGATCAAAGCCAGAGGCGCTTCATCTGCAGCTTCTGCTGCGAATGCAGCCCTAACTTCTGTTTATCATTTAACCCATGAAACGAAGGCAGAGGAAAGTTTTTCAGTCGCACTTTGCTCTCAAGGAGAATATGGCGTAGATGAGGGGCTCATTTTTTCCTATCCCTGTCGTGTAGAAAACAACAAACTCAAGGTCATCACCGGTCTCACTCATAATGAATTCGCTGAAGCGAAGCTTGCACTCACGCTGAATGAATTACGCCAAGAATATGAAGCAGTGAAGGCCCTAGGTTTAATTGAAAATCGTGTAGCAAGTTAAAAAAGTTGGACTATGCCAAAAATAGCGATTATTGGGGCAGGTGCCGCGGGACTGACTTCAGCTGTTGCCGCAAGAAAAGCAGGCTTAACTGCTGTTGTCTTTGAAGCAAGAGCTGAAAATCAGGGGGTCAAGTGCCACCTTAAGGTACAAAAATTCATCAGCCACTTCGCCAATTTGTAAAATGCAAAGTCTTGCTAATTTTTTGTACCTCAAGGTGGCACTTGACCCTTGCTTTTCTTGCTTTTGCAATTGATTTGCTAAGTTATCGATCGTTAATTCGCCGGCGGATTTTAGGCTGCTTTCTTAATTTTCTCGTATTGATGAGCATTCCTATTTTTCAAGATCCACACATCGAGTGCTAATTGCATATTCAACCAACTTTCAGGAGTGGTTCCCAAATAGCGAGCTAATCTGATTGCCATGTCTGTAGTAAGTGGACGTTGCTCATGAATGATTTGTGATATTGTGCGTCTTGATACTCTCAATTGCTCAGCTAGTTCAGTTTGCGTGATATTTAAAGAGGGCAAGATATCCTCTCGTAAAATAGCCCCAGGATGAGTCGGTTTTCTATTTTTCGCTCTCATGCTCATTAGTGATAATCCTCCAGATTAACATTATAAACATCGCCTTTTTCAAAACTGAAAGTAATTTTCCAATTATTTCGTACAGCAATGCTCCACGTACCTTTTCGATTTCCTTTCAATTCATGTAAATCCCAGCTCGGGATATTCATATCTTCAACTACTATGGCTGTATCGAGACGGTCCAAAATGCGATCAATTTTTGGCAGATCCTTAGCATGTAATAACCTTTTACTATCCTTCGTAAAATACTGTTCTAATCCTTTATGCTTAAAGCTTTTTATCATTGGTTTGTCCTTACATTGTAACCCATAAGATTACAAAATCAAGTGCCTTGTTTGTTGCATGATTAATCAAAGAGTTGTCATTGCTGTATAGGTTAGGTAATTCGTTGATGAATTCATCGTCATTGCAATGACGGACTATTAAAAAAGGAAGGGAAACCCGAACTACCTCTCAACATAAAAATTGTCCGCAGAAAAGATCGACGGCATGATAGGAGAGCCCTATAGCAAAATAATCTGTTTTGGGTACCTGGCTACCCTGGGTAATGCGATTTGCGGAAATATCAACAGTCCAGTTGGAGGCGAAAGCATAACCTAAGCCGAGGCCAAATTCGGGACGCACGGTCACGCCATTGCTGCCATCATGGGCGGATTGGGGGTTAGGGGATAATAAGCCGCCTAAATTATAAAATACGATGGCGGCTCCGGCCTTGGCAAAGGCACTGATACCCCAAAAAAGCGGTAAAACCCCCTTTCCGAGGATATCAAAGGCTTGAAGGCGCAATTCTGGAGAATTGCCATTTTGAATGTTATAAGTTGCAGGCGTGTAATAGGCATAGCCGCCTTCGAGGCCCAGATAGTTAATAAATTGGTAACCCCAAAATACTCTGGTACCAAAGCCCTTTCTAGAAGGTCTCGTTAAAACGAGGTCGCCCTGACTATTTGGCAAATATTCATTTTGAGCATGAATATTAGAAGTACCTAGTTGTAAGCCGAAATAATTTCCGACCATGCCTGCTACGACAGGCGGCTCGGCAGAAGCTCCTGTGATCAACACAAAACTGAGGCCTACAACCCTCAAGCTCTTATACAATCCTAAACGCAGCACTGTCTTCATACTCACTGTCCTTTCAAGCTTTCTATTCTTTTGCAAACTGTAACTCCCAAATCAAGCGTCCTTCTTTTTCGCCACGGCCTTCGAATTTAGTGATGAGCGGCCTCAAAGCGGAACGCTCCGCAAATTGACCCTGCCCTGCTACATTATGCAAGGCTTTCTCTTTTGATAATACCTTCATCATCTCTTTTGCATAGTCCTGCCAATCTGTAGTCAAGTGCAATAAGCCGGCTTTTTTTAATTTGCGCGCTGCCAAAGCAACAAAAGTCTCTTGAATCAAACGACGTTTATGATGACGACGTTTCGGCCAGGGATCGGGAAAAAAAATTTGTATACCCTGCAGACTGTGATCTGGAATGCATTTTTCTAAGATTTCCACTGCATCTCCATAATAAATGCGGATATTGTAAAGCGCGAGCACTTCAATCTGCTGTAAAAGCGCTCCGATACCCGGCTTAAACATTTCTATACCAATAAAATCTCTATCGGGCTGCTGTTTTGCCAAGGCCGCTAAAGAGTGCCCAGAACCAAAACCAATTTCGATAAAACAAGGAGCAAGACGACCAAAGGTCTGATAAAAATCAAGCTCACCTGCCTCCGCTTGTAATTGCCAAGTCGGGCCCAGCTGTTCGTAGGCCTGAAACTGGGCCTTCGTTATCCGACTATCCCGACGCGTGAAGCTGCGAATACGTCGCCAGATCGGCGAGCTCAAGGAAGAGGTATTCATTTAATCCTTATTCCTTGCTCGTGCTTCAATAACGAGCTCGCGTTTTTTCTCATATAAATTTTTTTCAATGGCTACAGGATAGCTATTCTCCCCTCTTTGCTGAAGAAAATCAGCCACATTTTTGCTAGCCTGCTCACGGAGGGTATGAATGGATTCTGCCTGATAAACTAAGTGACCTTGACGGAAGATGGGAATCAGTAAATCCACAAAGCTATCATAAGCCTGAACCTCGACTGGGGTCTGGGCTTCATCGAATAAAACCGCCTGCGGATAATCCGCGATGCCTAAAGCAAGATCGTAGAGCACATCGATGAGGGCTCGTCCCTGTGAGTAAAACCGTCTGACCTGGTGGATACCTGGATTGGAGGTTTTAATGGGATCATCTGAGATTTTTAATTTATATTCCCACTCCCCTTTTTCATTTTGCAGAGAAGACAGTTTATAAACACCGTCCAAGGCAGAACAATCACTAGCAGTGACAAGATGGGTCCCTACTCCCCATACTGAAATTTTTGCACCCTCTGCTTTAAAGCGTCGAATAGCATATTCGTCTAAACTATTACTCGCCATGATCACGGTATCAGTCAAGCCTGCCTCATCGAGCATAGCTCTCGCTTGAATACTGATAGCAGCCATGTTGCCCGAGTCGAGCCGGATGCCATAGAGCTTGCTGTGATGTTCACGTAATTTCTTAGCAATCGTAATAGCATGTTGAACACCTTTCAAACTGTCATAGGTATCCACCAATAAAATGACGTTATGCGGCATCACTTTCGCATAAGCCTCAAAAGCTGCAAGCTCATCTGGAAAAGCGGTTACCCAACTATGTGCGTGGGTTCCGCGGACGGGTAAATCGTATTGTTTACCCGCTAAGGCATTGGAGGTGGCTACACAGCCGCCCACATAAGCTGCACGACTAGCAGAGAGTGCGCCATCTGGCCCCTGAGCACGCCGCATGCCAAATTCAATGACCGCATCTCCTTGTGCTGCTTGACAGACCCGAGCGGCTTTTGTAGCAATAAGAGTTTGAAAATTAATGATATTCAATAAGGGAGATTCTAGCAATTGGCATTGCAATAAAGGCCCTTGAAGGCGTAAAAGCGGCTCATGCGGTGAGACCACCGTTCCTTCGGGGATCGCAGCTAAATCACAGCTAAAACGCAGATTCTTCAGATAAGAAAGAAAGGCCTCGTCCCATAAAGGCTCCCCTAGGGGATTAGTGAGGGTTTTCAAATACGCCAAGTCCTCGTCTGAAAAGCGAAAATTTTTCAAATAATCAATCACATTAGCAAGGCCACAGCTCAAAGCAAAATTACCCTGAAAAGGGTTTTTTCGATAGATCAGATGAAATACCGACGGTTGCTCATGTCGGTTGAGGCGCCAATACCCATAGGCCATCGTTAATTGATATAAATCAGTTAATAAGGTAAAAGATTGCATTACTCACGTCTTCCAATAATAATTAGGTTCTGCTCCTCTGAAAGAGCAGGATTCTTTCATTCAAATCAGTTTAGGTGTATTGAATGTTATTTAAAAATTTATTTACCAAGACTTTGCTCTGGGGCAGCTTTTGCTTTTTAAGCGCCGGCTGTAGCTCCCTGCAACAATCTGGCCCTGATGATAACTCAGCGGAGGGGTTTCAAAAAGAGCCTATCAATCAAGCCAGCTCCCAAGAACGGCTGGGAAAAGACTATCTCTTAGGACGGGGTGTACCAGAAAATACAGAACAAGCTTTTTATTGGTTTCAAAAAGCAGCAGAACAGGGTAATCCTTATGCCGCCAATGAGCTAGGATATTTATATGCCAGCGGCAAAGGCGTAGCTCAAAACTATCAACTGGCTCTAGAATGGTATCAACAGGCAGCAGAGGCCGGCCTGCCTAGCGCAAAATATAATTTAGGACTGATGTATACTTATGGCCTCGGGACTGCAGTAGACAAAACAAAGGCTGACCTCTATTTTCAGGAAGCAGCGGCACTTGGTTTTACCTCAACTCAAAACCAACCGACAGGATAAGGATCTTAATTATGCATCAAGCTCGTAAACGTTTCGGCCAACATTTTTTGCGTGATCAAAAAATCATTCAGCGCATTGTTTCAGCCATTTCTCCCCAACCGACACAGCGTTTGATTGAAATCGGACCGGGCCTGGGCGCACTGACTGTGCCCGTCCTTCGAAAAACAGGCTCTTTAGAAGCCATTGAGGTTGACCGTGATATTGTTCCCCTTTTGCAGGATGCCTGCAAAGAGTTAGGCGACTTACTGATCTATCAAAAAGACGTGCTTCATTTTGACTTGTCTGTCGTCGTACAAAATCAAAAACAGCTACGCGTTTTTGGCAATCTGCCTTATAACATCTCCACAGCACTTATTTTTCATTTACTCAAATTCACTGCTTCTATTTCTGATATGCATTTCATGTTACAAAAAGAAGTAGCCGACCGACTTACCTCTATCCCGGGGAAAAAATCTTATAGCCGACTCACGGTGATGGCACAATATCATTATCACATCAAACAACTCTTTGAAGTGCCTTCTTCTGCCTTCCATCCAGTCCCCAAGGTAGAATCTCGTATTGTTCGTTTGCTTCCTTATGGAAAAATTCCCTACCCTGCAAAAAATTACGCGCGTTTTGAAACCATTGTCAAACAAGCCTTTGGCCAGCGTCGTAAAACCTTACGCAATAGTCTCCGCGGATTAAAACAAACTATCCCCGAGGAAGCCTGGAAAATTCTTGGTATCGATCCCCAAAAACGGGCTGAAAATCTGACGGTTGAAGAATTTGTTAATTTAAGCAACTACTGCTAAAGGATTGGAAGCTAGCCATGACAACCTATGCTATTGGCGATGTTCAAGGATGTTATAGTGCTTTGCAAAAACTGTTAAAGCACATCCAATTTGATCCCTCTCGCGATCAACTCTGGTTTACTGGCGATCTCGTCAACCGTGGTTCGCATTCCTTAGAAGTGTTGCGTTTCGTGAAAGGACTCGGATCAAGCCAAAAAACGGTTCTTGGCAACCACGACTTACATCTCTTAGCCTGTGCCTATCATCAACATCCGGGCTGGGAAGAAGATACTTTCTCCGCTATTTTATCTGCACCTGATCGTGAAGAATTAATTGACTGGCTGCGTCATCAAACCTTATTTTATTACGATCAAACGCTAGATTTCGCACTGGTACATGCCGGACTTGCGCCTTCCTGGAATTTAACGAAGGCACTAGCCCTCTCTCAGGAAGTGGAATCCGTCTTACAAAGCGATCAAATAGCGCTTTTCCTCAAGCATATGTATGGCAACCATCCCGATTATTGGGATGAGTCCTTAAGTGGTTGGGACAGATTAAGAGCTATTACTAATTATTTTACTCGCGTCCGCTTTTGTTTTCCCAACGGGCAGCTGGAACTCTCCGACAAGGGTCCTGCCGAAGCCCCCCACCGTTTGCTTCCCTGGTTTCGTCTTCCAGAGCGTGCCAATGCAGAGCTTAAAATTATTTTTGGTCATTGGGCAGCCTTAGGCGGTATCACTCATACGCCCAAGGTCTATTCGCTTGATACTGGCTGTGTATGGGGTTTTAAGCTCACAGCCATGCGCCTTCCCGATGAGAAGCGCTTCGGGGTGAGTTGTGAAAGCGAGGATCGCTAATCCTCGACTCTTTCCCATACTAAAAAGCTATATGGATAACAATTTTCTTTATCTGCAAGATGGTCTTCACGGCTGAGTTGCCGCCATTCACTGAGATCTAATTCTGGGAAATAGCGATCGCCGGGAAGCTCGGTATGCACCAAAGTGATATAAATTCGCTGAATCTTCGGAAGCAAAGCCTGAAATACAGCTGCACCCCCAATAATGAGCAATTCCTGGGCCGCTGGCACGGTTTTTAAAGCCTCTTCCCAGGAATGGACTACCCAGGCCCCTGGTAGCTGAAAGGCTTTATTTTTTGTCAGAATTAGGTTTTGCCGTCCCGGCAAGAGCCTGCCTATCGAAGCATAGGTTTGTCGGCCCATGAGAATGGGTTTACCCAGGGTAAGCGCTTTAAAATATCGTAAATCGGCTGGCAAATGCCAGGGTAGCTGATTATGGTTGCCAATCACACGGTTTTTTGTCATTGCCACTATTGCTGAAATAAGCACAAACTCAACCTCTTCAAAAGACCCTGAAACCCCCGCTATCGTGGGAGACGAGGAGCGGAGGGCAGCCTAACATCTACTCTTGCGGGCAATAGTTTATCTAACTTTCCTTTCCATTCCTATCTATACTCCTATCCTCAATTCTTGTACCATGCTATTGATTTAATTGAGAAGCAAGTTAAAGGTATTCTATGGTTTCACCGAAAGAGTTCTTAAAACGACGGACTACGCTTTTAAGGAAAATTGACTCTCGAGCCATTGTCATTCTCCCCGCCGCTCCCATCGCAAAACGTAACAGCGAATATGACTATCCCTACCGTCAAAATAGCGACTTTTATTATTTAACTGGCTTTGAAGAACCGGAAGCCGTCGCAGTACTCGCACCAAAACGCCAGGAAGGAGAATATATTTTATTTAATCGGCCGAGACACCGCGAAAAAGAAATCTGGGAAGGGCCCCGTGCAGGCCAAGTAGGTGCCCGTAAAAGGTATGGCGCGAACCAAGCCTTCGCCATTGCGGAATTTGCCGAAAAACTATCCGAGCTTTTAATAGGCAGAAAAGAAATCTATTGCTTACTGGGTATCAATAAAGAATTCGACGAAATTTTATTTGCTACTGCTAACAAAATCCGCGGACGAATTCGCAGTGGTGTTTCTTTTCCTATCGCACTCATTGATATCGGTGATCTCGTCCATGAAATGCGGCTCATCAAAAGTCCTGCTGAAATTAAACTTATGCGGCAAGCAGCAGAAATTGCCGCCAAGGCCCATATCCGAGCCATGACAGCTTGCAAACCCGGCATACAGGAATACCAACTGGAAGCAGAACTGCTGTATGAGTTTCAGCGCAATGGCGCCCGTTATCCGGCTTATACTTCTATTGTCGGCAGCCACGATAAAACCTGTATCCTACATTATACGGCAAATAATCAGACGATAAAAAATGGTGCTTTGGTTTTAATCGATGCCGGCGCAGAATATCAATATTATGCCTCTGATATCACACGCACCTTCCCCGCCAATGGCAAATTCACTAAAGAACAAGGAGCAATTTATAATCTGGTTTTAGCCGCACAAACAGCTGCCATCCGTATTATTAAAGCCGGCCTCCCCTGGGAAAAGATGCATAATACTGCCGTCAAGGTCTTAACCCAAGGTTTAGTCAAGCTTGGGCTCTTACGCGGCACAGTCAAAGACTTGATCGAAAAGCAAGCCTATCTTCCCTTTTTCATGCATCGCACCGGACATTGGCTCGGTTTAGATGTGCATGATGTTGGACACTATGCTCTTCAAGGTAAATGGCGCAAATTACAAGCCGGCATGGTACTCACAGTGGAACCAGGCATTTATATTTCTGCTGATTTAAAAAATGTACCTTCACGTTGGCACAATATTGGCGTGCGTATTGAGGACGATGTACTCGTAACGGCAACAGGCTACGAGGTGCTTTCCAAAACAGCGCCTAAAACCCTTGCTGAAATTGAAGCCCTGATGGCCTGACAACATGCATTATGACATTATTATCATTGGCGGCGGATTAGTCGGAAAAAGTCTTGCCTTTGCTTTACAGAAAGCTTCTTTTAATCTTGCCTTAATTGATGCAAGCCCCAAACAACACACTGATCCGCGTTTAATCGCCTTAAATTATGGCAGCATCAGTTTTCTCAATAGCCTTGGCCTCTTTTCTTCACTCGAGCCTTTCTGCACACCCATTCATGAGATTGAAATTTCTCATCGGGGACATTTTGGCGGCACCCGTTTAAACGGAAAGCAGAGTCAATTACCCGCCCTAGGCTATGTAATTCGAGCGCAACAACTGAATGAGACACTTGACCAAGCCCTGCTCCACTCAACAAGCCAAAATCATTTTAGGGAGTGGCGCCCGGCTAGAGTAAAAGCGCTAGCACTGCATAAACAACAAGCCACCCTCAGCATCGAAGAGCAGGGTAGAGAAAGTCAGCTGACAGGCAGCCTGATTATCGGAGCCGACGGAAGCCATTCGACTATTCGGAAATTATTAAACTTTGATACCCAAACAATTGATTATCACCAGAGCGCTCTTGTCACCACCACAAGACTCCAGCGTTCACATCACAATCGTGCTTATGAACGTTTTCTGAAAGATGGTGTTCTCGCCATGCTCCCTTTAAAAAACGAGGAAAATCAGCCGGTTTTATGCGCAAGCATCTGGACGGCTTCTTCTGCAAGGATTGCCGATTTACTGACTCTCGATCCTGCTGCATTTTTAGAAGAGCTGCAAACTCAATTTGGGTATCGTCTCGGGCGTCTCCAAGCTATTTCCGAGCGTCATGTCTTTCCTTTACAGTTTATTCAAGTTAAGAATCCCGTGCAGGAAAATGTCATGTTGATCGGTAATGCAGCCCACACTATCCATCCCTTGGCAGCACAGAGCCTCAATTCAGCTTTTTATGAAATCGCGCATCTGAATCAGGTCCTGCGGGATAATCTGCAGAATAAAAAAGCTTTATCTTTCGGTTTGAGGGAAAAAGCGGCTGATTTTCAACCGAAAGTAAATCTGTTATTTTCTCATTACCTCAATCAGATCTTTTCTTCTGATTGGTGGGGCAGTCATGTTGCCCGACAACTAGGTATGGTAGGCTTGGATCTTTGTCCTCCCATAAAAAAACAATTCAGCCGCCTGATGGCAATGGAAAACATACAATGGTTGACAACTTAAACACTGAGAAAGAATTAATTCTACTTGCTCACGATTTGCTAACAGAAACCAAAGAAACTCCCGTGACTCGGGAAATGACACTCGACTCTTCCCTCCAGTATCACTTGGGCTTAGATAGTTTGGGACGCGCCGAATTATTTCGCCGCATCGAAAAAAAATGGAAAATAGAATTACCCGATCGCCTGCTTGTGGAAGCAGAAACACTAGGCAATCTGTTTCAGGCTATTCAAGCAGCGCAGGCCCCACCCTTTCAACAAGATCATGCTTCCGAACGAAGCGCTAAAATGGAACGCTATGAAACCTATCAAGCGCAAACGGTAGCCGATGTTTCAAAAGCAGAAAGCTTGGTAGAGGTTTTATTTGAACATGCTCAAAAAACCCCAGACAGGCCCTATATTTTTTTGCAAAATGAACAAGGCGGCGAAGACATTCTGACTTATAGTCAATTGCTGTCCCGTTCCTTGCAAATAGCCAATGCCCTGCAAAAACGAGGTCTCAAACCCGGCGAAACCGTTGCCATTATGCAGCCGACCCAACTTGGCTTTTTTTATACTTTTTTTGGTATTTTATTAGCTTCGGGCATTCCTGTTCCTATTTATCCACCCTTGCGTCCTCATCAATTGGAAAGCTATGCTAAACAAGAAGCCAAAATTCTGAATAATGCGGAAATACGTTTTCTTGTGACCTTTGAACAAGCTGAATTATTAAGTCGTTTATTACAGGGTTTTATCCCCAGCTTACAGGCTGTTGTCACCGTAAACGACTTATTAAATAGCGGCAGACCCTTGATCTTGCCACTCACTGCCAGAAAAAATGACCTCGCTCTGATTCAATATACTTCTGGGAGCACGAGCACACCAAAAGGCGTCGTTCTAACCTATAACAATCTCTTGTCCAACATTCGGGCTTTCGGAAAAGCAGTCGAGATGAGCCAGCAAGATATCGCAGTGAGCTGGCTTCCGCTTTATCATGATTTTGGCTTAATTGGCTTAGTTTTAGGGACGCTTTATTATGGCCGACCCTTGATTCTGCTCTCGCCAATTGCCTTTCTATCCCATCCCGAAAAATGGCTCTGGTCCATTCATACGCATCGCGGAACACTTTCTGCCGCACCCAATTTTGCTTACGAGCTCTGTGTTCGGAAAATTGCCCCAGAGAGCATTGAGGGTCTTGATTTAAGCTCCTGGCGTCTTGCTGCAAATGGCGCCGAAACCATTTATCCTAAAACCTATGAGCGTTTCGTCCAAAAATTTAAGCCCTATGGTTTTAGGGCAGAATCCTTTTATCCGGTTTATGGCTTGGCTGAATCCACCGTCGGACTCACCGTTTCACCCTTAAATCGTTTGCCTCGTGTTGATACCATTGATCGCAAAACTTTTGAAAATGATAAACTAGCCCTGCCGCTTGATCCTTTCACAGCCTCCTCAGAAACACTGGAAATCATGTCCTGCGGGAAACCCTTACCCGGACATGTGGTCCGTACGGTAGACGAAGCGGGTAAGCCGCTCGCTGAAAGACAAGTGGGACAACTGCAATTTCAAGGACCCTCTAGCATGCAAGGCTATTATAATAATCCCGCCGCTACCGCCCTCGCCCGCAGCGGGGAATGGTGGAACACCGGTGATTTTGCTTATATCGTGGATGGAGAAGTGTTTATTACCGGCCGCCAAAAGGACCTCATTATTAAGGCCGGCCGCAATATTTATCCCACGGTGCTTGAAGAAATTGTCAGTGACATTCCCGGCATACGCCGCGGCTGTGTGACAGCCTTTAGCGTCACAGACGAAGAAAAAGGAACAGAAGACCTGATTATCGTAGCAGAAACAACAGAAAAAAATGCGAAAAAAAGAGTAGACTTGCAAAATAAAATCGTCGAGGCCCTCATCAACTCCTTTGATCTCGCACCCGATCACATTATTTTTGTTGCCCCTCGAACCGTTCCCAAAACCTCTAGTGGAAAATTACAACGTTCTGCCTGTAAAGCGATGTATCTTGCAGGAAAGTTCAAATCCGCTCCGCCCTGGCTACAAATGATCAAGCTCGGTATCCAATCCCTCGCCTTTAAAAGCCTGAGCGGACTGATGAATGTCTTGAAATTGATTTATACCTTTTATGTGGCCTTGCTTATTGCTAGCATCACGCTCCCCCTGTGGCTCGGTATGAAATTGCTTTCTCCCTTGCGCGCCGGAAAATTATGCAAAAAAACTGCCCAGTTATTATGCTTTCTTGCCGGCTGCCCGCTTGAGATCGAAGGTGGCGAACATTTAACAGCAGCAAAACCGGTGGTTTTTGTTGCGAATCATGCCAGCTATATCGATGCGGTCGTTGCCGTCAGCCTGGTTCCTTTTGATACCCGACTCATTGCTAAAAAAGAGGTTTTTTCTTTTCCTCTGCTTCGCGATTTACTATACAAACTGGGGCATCTGCCTATTGATCGCTTTGATTTTCAAAAAGGCCTGGAGCAAACGCTTAACATCGAGGCTACGCTTCAACATAACAATTCTGTTTTTATTTTTCCGGAAGGAACTTTTAGTTATGCAGCAGGACTCCGTCCTTTTAAATTAGGCGCCTTTAAAATCGCCGCAGAAACTAAAACGCCGGTTTGTCCTATTGCCATACAAGGAACGCGCTACATTTTACGGGCTAATCGCTTTCTGATGCGTCCCGGTAAAATTAAAATAATTGTTGGCGAACCCATTTATCCTGAGGGCAATGAATGGCAAGCTATTATTCAATTAAAAAATAAAGCCCGTCAATTTATAGCAACCCACTGCGGAGAACTTTCGCTTGATTTTAGCATCTAAGCTTTAACAACTAAGGAGTCCCAATCCTATGCTGGTTTGCTCCGATAAATGGAAATCTAAACTGCCTCTCATTAGTTGGTGCATTTATGGCTGGGCGAGCGATTCCTTCCCTGTTCTCATCACCACCTTTGTTTTCTCTACTTATTTCATTCAAAACGTGGCGACGGATCGTATTTTAGGCACTTATCAGTGGGCAACCGCTAATACGATTGCGGGTTTAGTCATTGCCCTTGTCGGCCCGCTCTTTGGTGCTTTAGCCGATCAAGGGGGAAATCACAAACACTGGCTGGCTTTTTTTACCTTCTGCTGTATCGTGAGTACGGGCTTTTTATGGTTTGCTTGCCCTTCACCACTTTGTGTAGGTTCTTCCTTAACGCTTTTTATCATCGCTACTATTTGCCTCGAGATCGCTTTGATTTTTTATAATTCCTACCTGCTGATTCTCGCTTCTCGAGATTATATCGGTCGGATTTCAGGTTGGGGTTGGGGGATGGGATATTTGGGAGGCATCATTGCGCTTGCTATTATCTTGTACCTTTCTGTCCTGCATCAAGTCAGTTGGCTCAACTCCGATACTTTCGAACAAATTCGTATTGTCGGACCTTTTTCAGCGCTCTGGTTTACTATTTTTTCCTTGCCTCTTTTTCTTTTTGTGCCAAACACGCCGCCCACACGACAACCCTTAGGCAAAACGCTTTGGATCGGTTTAAGTGAATTAGGCCATACGATAAAAATGTTAATTCAAGAAAAAAATATTTTACTTTTTCTCATCAGTCGCATGATTTATACCGACGGCTTAAATACCCTGTTTGCCTTCGGCGGCATTTTTGCTGCTGGTACCTTTCATTTTAGTTTTACAGACATTCTTCTTTTTGGGATTTCCCTTAATATTCTTGCTGGCTGTGGCTCGATCTGCCTCGCCTGGCTAGATGATTGGCTGGGCTCCAAGCCCACCATTCTGCTCTCCTTAGGATTGTTGAGCTTATTTAGTCTGCTTTTATTAGAGACGCGCACCCGTCTATGGTTTTGGTTAGCAGCAGCTGCCCTCAGTCTTTTCATTGGGCCGGTACAAGCCGCTAGCCGCACGCTCATGGCACGGCTGACTCCGCCCACCAAGTCTTCTGAGCTCTTCGGGATTTATGCCCTAACGGGTCGCATCACCTCCTTTATGGGACCCTGGATTTTAGGTGTCACAACGCTGCATTTTCATAGTCAGCGCGCTGGCATGGCTACCATCCTGATTTTTTTCCTCGTCGGTTGGCTACTCCTATGGGGAGTAAGAATTGCAAATTTAAAACAAAGGAGTTAAATTGGAGGTCCGTTTATTTACCCCCAGCAATCAAGGTGATTCTCATGAGTAATTTACAAGCAATAACAGATGATTCTTTCGAAACTGATGTGGTTTCATCCACCGTCCCCGTCCTCGTTGATTTTTGGGCGCAGTGGTGTGGACCTTGCAAGGCCCTCGCCCCTATTATTGAAGATGTTGCCAAAACTTATGAAGGTAAGGTTAAGTTTGTCAAACTCGATATCGATAACAACCCGGCAACACCACCCAAATTCGGCATTCGTGGCATTCCTACTCTGATTTTATTTAAAGACGGCCAGGTAAAAGCAACGCAGGTTGGCTTGTTGACTAAGGCAGAATTACAGCAATTTATTGATACGCATGCCTAAATGAAGCCTGCCTTGCTATTTATCGTCAGTCAAAATCGAAGGGGGCTGGAAAATCAACCTCAAAAATGATATAAATTAGGCAACCTCTATCTATCTATCGATTTCCAAGTGAGATATCTATCAAACTCTGCCTCGAACACCCCCTACTGAGAAGGAGAAGCGTATCTTACTAAACAGAGGTGTTGAATTAATCAAATAAAAGGCAGCTGCTATTAAAAAGGTATAATTATGCATTTAACTGAATTAAAGAAAAAAACGGTCCCAGATCTTGTTAATCTTGCTGAACAACAATATGAGCTGGAAAACATGGCCCGCTCACGTAAGCAAGATATTATCTTCTCTATTCTCAAGGCCCATGCCAAACGAGGTGAAGATATTCATGGTGATGGCGTTCTTGAAATCTTGCCTGACGGCTTTGGATTTTTACGTTCTGCGGAAGGTTCTTATCTTGCCGGACCAGACGACATCTATGTTTCTCCTAGCCAAATTCGTCGTTTTAATCTTCATACCGGCGATACCATTTCTGGAAAAATTCGCCCCCCCAAAGAAGGTGAACGTTATTTTGCTTTACTCAAAGTTGACCACATTAATTTCGATGCCCCGGAAAATGCAAAATCAAAGGTTTTATTTGAAAATCTCACACCGCTTTTTGCAAATGACCGCCTCAAGCTTGAGCGGGGCAATGGGAGCACCGAAGACATCACCGCCCGTGTGATCGACCTCTGTTCTCCCATCGGAAAGGGGCAACGCGGCCTCATCGTTTCTCCGCCCAAAGCTGGAAAAACGATGCTTTTACAGAATATTGCTCACTCTATCGAACACAACCACCCCGAATGCTATCTGATGGTTCTTTTGATTGACGAACGTCCGGAAGAAGTCACCGAAATGACCCGTACCGTAAAAGGAGAGGTTATTGCGAGCACCTTCGATGAACCAGCAACCCGTCATGTCCAAGTTGCGGAAATGGTCATTGAAAAAGCCAAGCGTCTTGTTGAACATAAACGCGATGTGGTTATTTTATTAGACTCCATTACCCGCTTAGCTCGAGCCTACAATACTGTGGTTCCGGCTTCTGGGAAGGTCTTAACTGGCGGTGTCGATTCCAATGCCTTACAACGTCCCAAACGATTTTTTGGAGGCGCACGCAACATTGAAGAAGGTGGCAGCTTAACTATTCTCGCTACCGCTTTGGTTGATACCGGCTCGAAGATGGACGACGTCATCTATGAAGAATTTAAAGGTACGGGTAATTGTGAAATTCACTTAGATCGTCGTATCGCAGAACGCCGTATTTACCCTGCTATTAACATTAATCGAACGGGAACACGACGCGAAGAATTGTTGGTTCCTCCCGAAGAAATCCAAAAAATGTGGATTCTGCGTAAACTCTTACAACCCATGGATGAACTCGCTTCTATCGAATTCCTCATTGATCGCCTCAAAGCGACCAAAACTAACGAGGACTTCTTTGACGCAATGAAACGTTCTTAAATTGTAAGCAAGGTTTTATCTTCCTCCTTGCTCATTATAAAACCCATTCTAAAAGAATGGGTTTTCCTTCCTCTTTAAAGCCTTTCCCCGAATACTTCTCTTCGCCCCCTTATTCATATAAAAATTTGATAAAATAGTCACAATTGGAGAATAATATGAAAGCGAGAATGACTTTTGATACACTTGCTTATGCGAATCGTTTAAAATCAGCTGGTTTAGCAGCTAAAATTGCTGAAACACAGGCAGAGGCTAAGGCAGAAATACTTACTTCCTTAATAGAGGAGGTTGTAGTGACCAAACAAGAACTGAGTGGTTTTGCAACAAAACAGGATCTGAGTAATTTTGCAACAAAACAAGATCTAAGTAATTTTGCAACAAAACAAGATCTTGCTCATTTAGCAACCAAGGAAGATCTTTTGGTAACCGAGCAGAAGATCTTGGCAGTCAAACAAGAGACTTTGGCAGTCAAACAGGAGACCTTGGCAGTCAAACAAGAGCTCGAGTTACGCATAGATAAATTAGGAACTGAATTAACACTTCGTCTCGGCAGCCTGATCATTGGCAGTATTCTAGGCATGACTGCTTTTATCTCTTATTTTCGCCTCATTCATTAACCGGGAGGATTTCCTCATGCATGTTATTAGCAGAGATCGAGCAACGGCAAAATCATCGCGACAAAAAGTGGGCGATGGCCTAGCACATTATCTTGCGGATACTTATCTTCTCTATCTCAAAACGCAAAACTTTCATTGGAATGTACGCGGCCCGCATTTTCATTCCCTGCATCAGTTTTTTGAAGAACTCTACCAAGAATTAGCCGAGGCCGTCGATACCATCGCAGAAAGAATTCGCGCTTTACATATGAGCGCTCCCGCTTCTTTTTCACAGTTTTTAAAACTAACTAGCTTAGAAGAAGAAACAGCTGCTATTTCAGCAGAAGAAATGCTGAAGCAGCTTCTCCAGGATCATCAAACACTAGCCCGCAATCTTTTGCGTCTTTTTGAGCAGGCCGAGCAGGCTGAAGACGAGGCAACTGTTGATCTTCTTACAGAAAGAATGCGAGCTCATGAAAAAACAGCTTGGATGCTTAGAAGTACTTTAGGACAGGTTTGAGAAACTTAAGGAGCTAGGCGCTCCGGCCGGCCTTTGTCAAGACCATGGAATTTCATTAAATCATTTAATAAAACAGGTTCGTAACGCTGCAATACCTTTCTCTGCCCCTCAGTTAAGGATTGAATGAGCTCTTCTGGCCTTTGCTTCACCAGTGCTTGCTGTAAAGACCGCAGCGCCTTGATATGTTCATCTATCTTTTCTCTTTCAGATTGACTACGATTAAAAACAAGAAAATATTTTTCATATTTTTTGCCTGATAAAACTTCGATGGTATGTTCAATTCTGCGAGTCAAGTCTTCTGGACTCATCCTCGAATGCGATATTTCTTCCATCATTCGTCCGACCGTTCCTTGAAACAGTAAATAAGCGTGTTTATCTTTTCCCTTAATAATTTGAATAGCATCTTCTACAGAATTATTTTTCACTTCTTTTTTTAATTCTTCAAGCAACTTTAAGCGAAGCAGATCATTATTCCACTTCACGAATTTATTCTGTAATTGCGCAATTTTATCCTCTATTTGTTGATTAAGCTTGAACAAATCCTCGTTTAAATCTTTTAGCTCACTCACATCTTTTTTGACTTCAAGGGGTAGGGGAGGACTCAGCTTGGCTTTTCCAATAACAGTCATGAGACGCTCTTCTTCGCCCAAAGCAGCATTCATCAACTTAATTTTATTTAACAAGACTGAATCATGATTTTTGAGTAGTTTATATTTTTCAGGATCGAAGTGTTGCAAATCAAGCAAGGCGTGTTCTAAATTATTTTCTTTTAACAGTGCATGTAAAGTTTCACATGCGCTGATTCTTTTTTCCAAGAGGTTGGCATTTAAAAAATAAGAATTGCGTTGTTTTTTTAAACCCGCCAAATGGATTTGTAAGCTCTGAAAAATATCTTGCTGGGAAATATTTTTCTCATTATATTCCAGCTGCCTTAATAAATCACCCGTATCTGACTTCATGAGCAGGGAAACCTCATTAGGATACTCCAATTTAAATTGTTCTAGGCGTGTTGAAAGATCTGTATTTTTAAAGTTTAATAAAGTGCCAAGCAGCTCAATCTTCTTTTTTAATTTTGTAGAATGACTACTTTTCTCATGGAGACTTTGCATATGAGCTTCTACTGCTTTAATAATTTCCTCATGGATCTCTTGTTGATTTCTTTTTTTTGATTTATTCTCTGGCCATTCGCGGCGCTTGATTAATTCTTTATGAAAGCGAGAGATATCCTCGCGAGCCAATAAATCTTCTCTTTGCTTACGTATCGCAAGGGAGTAAGGATATTGCTTTTCTTTCTTAAACACATAACCCGCTTGAAATAATTTTTCATGGAACTGGCGTATTGAGGGATCAAGCTTATCCGTTAAATATCCTTTTTTAAGGGAGAGCTCAATTTCAAGTCGATCTCCAAACAACAGGACTTGCTCTATCACCCCGTTTATTTTCTCAGCAAGCTTAGGAAGCTTCTCTCTTGGTATATGAGGGAGTAAATCTAAAATAGCAGCCAAATCTCTTAGGACTGTTTCGATTTCCGAAAAGTTATTAATTGTAAATGCTAGGACATTGAATACAGATTTTTCATCGATCTCTTCTTTCACGGCCAGGAAATTTTTTAGCTTCGTAGAAAGAGCAGTCACTCCACGAAAAATGTTTTTAAGCTCTTCGTTTTTGTCAAGAGGAAGATTATTAAATAAAAGATCTATCGCATCGACATTCTGCTTGAAATCGGTATGGAACTTTTTTATAGCAGTGTTGATCTGCGTGAAGGATTCTTTCACTTTATCATCCACTTCTTCTAGAGCTGTAGCTCTTAATTTCTGAAGATAAGGATTATTTTTAATTTTATTCAAGGCTCCAGTCAATTCCAAACCAGCTGCTGCTAGCTCATCAACTAATTTCGCTCGTTTTGCCAGATGCGAAAATGGTGTATTTGTTTTTTTATTTTCATCTTTTTCTTCCTCTTCTTCTTTCTTTTCTGCTATTTCTGCCTGCAAGGCCTTTATTCGAGAAATTATTTTTTTAACTTGCATAAAAGCATAGCCTGCATCACGAAGCCAAGGATCAACATTTTCTGGCTCTTTTTCTACTTTCTCTTTTTCTATCCATTTATTATCTATTTTTATCCAGCCTTGCTCTTGCTCTTTCATTTTTTGTAGCGTTGATTTTGGTAGAAAATAAGCTCGATAAACTGTTTTATCTATGGCTGTCTGTAAGACTTTGTCTACTTCTAGAATAGCTTTCTGTGCCGCCTGTATGGTTTCTTTAATATTCGCTTTGGGGAAAGGATCAGCTGATTCAGGCTGTTGTGATTTCAGTTTTTTCTTCAATTTTAAAAACTCAGCATATCTTTGTCTGAGCGCAGCTAAGGTCGCAAACCGAAAATCCTCTGCTGTTTGAACTTGTTCGAATGAGCTGTCTGCATTTTTTTCGACGGCCTGCTGCGGACTTTGATTTTTCAAAGCAGTGTCGACTAAAGTTGTATATCCAGCTGTCGCCATAGAAGCTTTGTACGCCTTGCTTAGCTCTTCACCTAATTGTATGAGGCTTTTGTCATCAAAAAGTGGTTTAGCTAATAGAAAGCCTTCTTTCCGGTTCATTTTTTTCTCAAAGGCCCGTACTGCTACATAGATTTTTTTTAAGCCTTCATTGTATAGTTCCATCAAGGCGAGTGTCATGGCTTTCTCATCTGCCGATAGGCTGTTAAAATGGTTTTCATCCAACCATTCTTTCATCTTGTCCTTAGCATTTTTATAAATATCCATAATTAAATTTTTGTCTGCTTGCTCCATAAAGGGCAAGGACAATAAATTGAGTTTATTCTCTTCAAATTTTTTCAGTATTTCCTTCCAATTTAAGGCTTCAAATTTTTTAATCAGCTTGTTTTGTAAGTGTAAATTGTCAAATTCGTGCAGCATCGGGCTAATTTTTTTAATAATCTCTTGATAAGCCTCCCAATCGGTACCATGCTTAATGTCGAAATCATCTAAAATGGCATCAATTTTTTTCTTATCTATTTTTAAAAATTTGGGTTGGACTACTGTTTTACCCATAACTGTAAGTCTTGCTTCTTTTTTGCCATCGCGGAATAAAGTATAATCCTCACCTTTCCCAGTTTTTGCAGGCCCTTTAATGCACTGTCTGCTCTTGTTCCCAATATAAATAAGCTGCTTGAGCTCATCCTGATAATAACAGATAGCATGTTTCCCCTTTTCACTTTTTGCATACTCCTCGGCTTCAGAAGGCGTATTAAACTTTATTAATTTATAGCCCTGGAGAGATTTAATTTTTTCAATTAAGGCTTTTATTTTTTCCAGAAACTCTGATAGTTTTTTCTGAAACTCTGATAGTTGAGAGCTAGGCTCTTCTTCCTCTTTTCTTTCATCTTGATTAGCTTTGTAAATTCTTTCCACCTCATCAGCCACTTCTTCTAAGATTTTAATCAGGGGCTCCCAATCTCCCTTAATTTTTTTTATAACAGCTTGCATGTTTTCTGACTTGATCAGGTCATAGAGGGCTTCCGTGAAGGTGAAAAAATTAGGCATACACCGACCTCAATTTTATTATATTTAAAGTATAGATGATTCTTTCTTTATTACTTTATTAATATAATCAATGAGGTAGAGCATAAATCACCAGTAAGTATTTGCTTAATCCCTTACTCTGTCATGCCAGCACGCTTTTACATTGGTATCTACACAAGTGCGGGCTGGTTAATTTTTAGTAGGGTGGATTAGGCGCTTTTTGCCGTAATCCACCAAAAATGGCGGATTACGA
>CAYXNR010000023.1:0-35828 GCA_964466595.1 uncultured Coxiellaceae bacterium
TACCTCCCACCCCTACCCCTCCCTCCACAAAAAGCGTGGCGGGAGGGGATTCAAAGAAAGCTGAGTTATTCAACAAAGCCGATCCTTCTCAAAAAAAATTTATCTTCACAACAGTATCTTTTTACCTTCTGCCGGCGCAATACAGCGCATATTAGAATGTCGGTTTTTTAACAAAGCCTTTGCCTTTTTCAATTTCGCATCAATATCTTTATCGTATTGTTCTGGATCATGGTGAAAGAGGCAAAGTAATTTCACCTTCGCTTGATCGGCAAGATCAATAACTCGCGAAACACTAGAATGCCCCCAGCCTTGTTTGCGTAAGTATTCTTCATCGCTATAGGTCGCATCGATTATCAAAAGATCACAGTCTTGAATAAAATGAATTAAACGCTTGATAACAAGCGGATCATAATGCGAAGACTGTTCAGGATATAATTCATTATCTGTCAAATAACAAAAAATTTTATTTTTATATTCCACTCGATATCCGAGACAGCGACCGGGATGATTTAAGAGCAGGGTTTGTATATGTATATCATCTATAAAAAAATCTTCTTCCGCTACATTTCGGAAAGTGAGCTCTGCGGCAAATGCTTTGATCGTGAAGGGTAAATAAACGCCATCCATTTGTGCGGAAATCAGATCCTTAATTTTTTTCTCTCCTTGATTGGTGCCCACAATTTCAAACTGATTGCCGGGCATAAAAAGCGGGACAAAAAAAGGCAGGCCATTAATGTGATCAAAATGCGGATGGGATATAAATATTGTTGCCCTGAGGGGAAAAGCTTTCTGTTTCACCAAAGCATTGGATAATTCTTTAATACCCGAGCCGGCATCAAAAATAAAAAAATGCTTATTTGCAAAACGTAAGGTCACGCAGTTCGTATTTCCGCCATAGCGGATTGTTTTTTTACCCGGAACGGGAAGCGTCCCCCGCACCCCCCAAAACTGCACTGTCATCGCATCCTTTTTCTTCATTTGAATCCCTTTATTTCTTATGAAGGCATGATACTTTAATAACTCTGTACGGTACAAAAATCATTTTTGTCATCCTGAGCGCAGCCTTGTCATCCCGAGCGCAGCCTTGTCATCCTGAGCGTAGCCTTGTCATCCTGAGCGTAGCGAAGGATCTGAATTATCAATGCGATACAGATTCTTCGCTGCGCTCAGAATGACAAAAATGATTTTTGTACCGTATAGAACTTTAATAATTGTATCAGAAATAAGAAAAATTTAGCGAAACAGTCAAGCCTACTTGTCAATTAAAATTATTAACAAGTAAAAGCATCCTGATGAAGCCTTAACCACTTTTCACAAACCCAATACAAGTCGCACAAAAAGTCGCATCCTGCAGCGAGATCGAATCATAAAACTGGCATTTCATCGTGGAATGATAATTGTATTGAGCGCTTTCATAAGCAAAGCCCTTGCATTGCACATTCTGATCACAAAGATACTGACAGGCGCCTGGATCAGGTAAACTGAGAGTTTGGGTATAAATAATATTGCCCTGAAACATCTTAGCTGCAATGAGTTGGTAATCGTGAACCAAGAGCAAACGCTTCTTTTTCTCTTCTAAGAGATTTTTTTTAAATTCAGCGCTGCGATCATGCCAATTGGCTTCTTTATCATAGCCAAGACAAACAATATTTGAGTAATGCTGTAGCCAATTATAAATAACAGCATCAGGTATGCTGCTCATTTTTCCTATCTCAAAAGGATAGATTTCCTCTGCCAAGCTAGGCAAGAGATAAGCCCATTTAAAAAGATAGCCATTATAAAGAGGCTGCAGTTTTAAAAAACTAAAAGCCTGTATTTTATCAAAGCCATCCACATTAAAATGAGACCATAAAAAAAGAGGATAGCTGCCATTGCCTAGAGCATGGCTATCAATAGCTCTACTATTTTCTACAACAAGAACCGTATTTGCATTGAGTTTAGTTTTGAGTACAGGCGGATTCACAATAGCATTATGCATGAGCCGGAATTCAAAACCCTTTAGGGCAGTAAAATGTTCTAAATTAACTTGATTCACGCTTCGCGTTGTCCATCCCATAAAAAGGGCAAGACAGAGACCGATAACAAAAACCGGTTTTTTTCTTTTCAAGATTTTCTGTCCTAGATACTCTGCACTAAAACCAGCGATGAGACTCAAAAATATTAAGGTCAAGCTAAGATGCCAAGGCAAGCCCATAGCCCAGTTCAGAGGAAGAATCAGAAATAAGCCGGCTGTCATCCACAAAAAAATGAGCATCTTTCGATAGCGACGTTCTTCTTTGTTTTTAGTAAAAATCAAGCTGAAGGTACCAAGCACTGCAAGCAGAGCAAAGAGCGCTAAGCCGAAGCGAGCTTGAGCTGTTAAGCTTAAGTCCCGCCATAGCAACTGGGCTTGGGGCAAAGCGGCACGGTTTGCCTCTGTACTTGAAAAGCCTAAGATATTTTTGATGAGCTCAAAACCGGCAGCTTTTGTTTTTTCAACCGTCATCAAGGAAATAGAGGGATGAGCTAGCGTCGGCCAGGCTAGCGTTAGATAAAGGGTTAAACTGCAGGTTACCAAGGTCAAGAGTAATAAAATTTGAATTCTTTTATTCAGAAATAAGCTCTGAAAAAATTGAAGCCAGGACCCACCTTGATATTCTGAAAAACAAAAATAACAAGCTAAGACCGGTCCAAGCAAGAGAGCCGGTTCTTTACAGGTGACAGCGACAACATAAAAAAAGAGAGAGCCCATCAGAAAAGAATAATGTTTAGTCTTTCTGTCTTGGCAAAAACGCTGAAAACAATAAAAACTCAGGAGCGTAAAAGAAACATAAGCGAATTCGAAATGCAGAGCAATCAAGCGCGACAACATCAGAGCAGGGTGCATTAAATAAATACTGAAAGCGAGATAGGCCCCTACTGTGAAACCAGGAAAGAGTCTTTCGTAAATTTTAATCAAGAGCAAGCCCGTGCAAGCCAAGAAAAATAGATTCACTACAATCAGGCCCTGCGTATTATGCCAGCCCAGAAAAGGCATGAGTAATTGATATATCAAAAAATGGCCGGTGGGCCTGAAAAAAGGGATAGAAAAAATATCTAGCATTTTGGGATGTAAATAAATAGCGAAGAGATCAGAAAGAGAATGTAGCATGTGGTTAGCAGCAAAAAGCATCGGCTGTTCCACATAAATGAGCTTTGCGCTTAGCACTGTATTATTGACTAATAAGACAAAAGCAAAGAGGCTGGTGAATAAAATACCGTTTTTCATTATTTTTCCATTTTTTAAAAAAGTTAGTCACAGTGGATTAGACGCATTTTTTGCCGTAATCCGCCATTTTTGATGGATTACGGCAAAAAGCGCCTAATCCACCCTACCAAAAATTAACTGGAGAAGTTGTCATTCCGGCATGCTTTAAGCCGGAATCCAGGGCATTTAAAAAGCCTGGATGCCAGCTAAAAGCGTGCTGGCATGACAGATATTGTAAGGGATTAACCAAATACTTAAGCATGCTGGCATGCATGGCACGACAGTCCAGTAGCAACTCCCTTGCTTTAGAGCAATTGAGCAGGTAACATATTCTTCAACAGGTAAATTCTATAAGGAACTTAGCTTATGCGGCGCACCCTCCGATTGATGTTAGGTGTCACCCTACTTGAAGTCATGCTCGTTCTCGCTATTGTATCCCTCATTATTCTCATGTCTGTTCGCTATTATCAGTCAACCACGACAGCCAGCCAAACACAACAATTGTTGGGTATTATTTCAGCTGTAACAGCAGCAGCTGACAACCTTTCTTTGGGAACCGCTGCTGGTTATGGAAATGTCACTTCTGGGAACATGGGCGCTATTGTTGGAGCCAGCAATATGACCTCTCCCTGGGGCGGACCTATTACCTTCAGTTCAGCAAACTCCACGACTTATACTGTTACCATCCCCTCTGTTCCTGCTGGTGTTTGTACGGCTGTAAAAATTAAATTGCAAACCAATCCGAAGTTCAACCCGCCCAGCGCTTGCGCTTCGGGTAACTTTGTCTATTCCTATAACTCTTCTACCTAAGCTATGCGTTCTCTTTCTAATACGGGGTCGGTCTACGGCCCCCTTAGTAAATTCTTTCACTGGGTTATTGCTGTTTTAGTTATTTTAATGCTGTCTATCACCTACTTCTTAGATGATCTTCCAAATCAAGCCCTAAAAGGTCTTGCTTTTAATATCCATAAGTTAACTGGCTTAACGATTTTAGCCCTCATGGTTTTACGCCTGAGCTGGACGCTCTGTAACCGCAAACCAAGCCTCCCTCATACGGCCTTATGGGAACGCTGCGCCGAACAGCTGGTGCATTGGTCTTTTTATCTGCTCTTATTTCTCATGCCTCTTGCTGGTTGGATCGGCTCGGTTGCCGGCGGCAGACCGCCACGTTTAGGAAATTATAGCCTTAACTTACCCCTTGCAAAAAATGAGCATCTTTCCAATCTTTCCTTTAGTGTTCATAATACCGTGGCTATTATTATCATTACCCTCATCAGCCTTCATGTTTTGGCCGCTCTTTTCCATCATTTCATCAAAAAAGACAGCGTGCTGCGACGCATGCTGCCTTAAAGAAAGTAAGTATTCGCTTAACCCCTTACTCTGTCATGCCAGCACGCTTAAGTATTTGGTTAATCCCTTACATCTGTCATGCCAGCACGCTTTTAGCTGGCATCCAGGTTTTTAAATGCCCTGGATTCCGGCTTAAAGCATGCCGGAATGACAATTTCTCCAGGTTAAGCGAATACTTACTAAAAGAATTGTTAACTTGCTAGAGAATCGCCTCTTCACCATAAAAATCTGTAAATTGTCTTAATAAGTCCTTCACAGGCGCTGATTGTGCAAAAGGCGTATCTAAGCCCAGGGTCCATTCACCCGTTTTTATATTAGCTAGAAGATAATAGGGTGCTTGTACTTCGGTCCTCAGACTTAAACGACTTCCCGATCCTTTGAACTGCATACGAGGAACTGCAGGATAGCGTGCTAAGAGCCAAGGCCCGAATAAGATAGCGCGTTGCTTATTCCGCAACACAGCAGGCTCGGCTTCCGGTTTAAGGAAGAGATAGCCATTTTCAGGCTTGACTTGATAAAGTTGAATCGAACGATTGAGCACCTTTTCAACTTCAATCTGGTTGGTTTCAATTTCAGAGAGACTATATCCCGTTTCTAAATATAAGGGGCGAGCAGCTGGTTCTTTTTTGCCTTTCGAAAAATAGGGCAGGAGTGAGAGGCCATCGCTAGCCTGCAGGGGCGCCTTGTGAAGCAAGTCCAAAATAGTTGGAGCAAGATCGAATAAAGCGCTTGGAAAGCGCAGCGTCTGTGGCCTAAAGCGGGGAAGCTCTTTTCCCTTTTTGCTATGAAAATATTGCAAGGCCAGCACAATCCGATATTGCTTTAAACTCAAGACCTCTGTTCCCTGACCATAGGCGGTGTTCAAGCTGTAATTGCTGCCTAAGAGGGGCGCGGTACTTAATTTATTGACCGTCACCCAAGTCAATCTTGCTGCTGGCCCTCTATACTGCTCTTTTGTCAACAAACGGTCGCCGGGCAGGCCAAAGCTGGTTCCATGATCGGAGAATAAAATCACGATACTATTAGCCAACAAGCCATTTTCCTTGAGGATTTGCCAGAGCTCGCCTAGTTGTTTGTCTACTTCCTCAACACTTTTTTGATAGCGCTGATCCATCCTTAAAGAAGAAGCCTGTTCCGACTTCGCCCAGGTAAAAGGCCAATGAGAGAGACAGAGATGCAGTGCCAGAAAAAGTGGCTTGTTTTGTCGTTTTCTTAAGCCTGCTTTGAGCAGCTGCAAAAATTGCTGGGGCTCATAAGTAATAGCAGCTGCTCGATTAGCATAATTATAAGGAAAGAGAAAGGCAGCGATCGGCAGCTTCATGAGGAGGTTGCTGAGAGGAAAATCACTGAAGCTGCCTAGGATAAAATCATTCACACCGATGCTCGGCCCAAGCAGCTGATCAAAGCCATATTCTCTAGTAATATTGCTAAAACGTTTCTCATCACTCCCATAAAATGTTTCATAGTGAGCGGCTTGCAGCTGCTTTCCGAGGCTAGCCTGTCCCCAAATTGCTTCTGCCTGACTCAGATTAATGCGGGCATGATTATGTTTAGGATATTTGGCAGTAAGAAGGCTAACCCAGGCCGGAAAAGTTCGAGCGAGCGGGGTATAGGCTTCAGTAAAGCGAACAGCTTTCTTTAAAAACTGATCAATATGAGGCGTATGATAAGCGGCTCCCCCATAGAAGCCCGTATAATCAGGACGCAGCGAATCGATGCCAATTAAAATAATATTGGGTTGGCCTGCACTTTTGCTTGCCTGATAGCGAGTTTGACTAAAAAAATAACTGGGGCCGCTCATTAGCAAGATGAAGCTGCTTAGACTGAGAAAGCAGAGCCCCCAGAAAATCCGGCGACGAGAGCGAATCACTTGATAATAAGCAAGACAGGTCGCAGCAAGTAAAATAAATATGCTGATGAATAAGAGCTGCTCCTTGGGCAGTTGCCGAAGGAGACCTGCAAAAAAAGACTGTGGATAATAGTGCTCATTCAGCATAAAAATGGCCATATTGGTGATCAACCAAAAAAATATTCCAAGGCCATAAGCAGAGATCTCGAAAAATTCACTGCAAGCAAAGCTAATAAACCAAATAAAACTAATTACCAGAAGATAAGCGAGAATTTGAATAAAGAGAAAACTGAGCAGGGGGAAGATTACAGCCGGATGAAAAATATGCTCTGAGATCGAACTGCCCACAAAGGTATCGACCAACTCGGAAGCATGATGATGAATGCTAAAAAAGACAAGCTGAGCGAGAACACTCAGCAAGGTCAAACAAAGTAAGACTGAAAAAAGTTCCGAACGCTTCTTACTCATGAATTGCCGGGATTAGCGCTCATGCCTTCTTTCTCAGAAGAGCCTTCATTGTCTGTCATTGTTAAAGGTATTTTTTGTTCGATGCCGGCATTCTCGATCAAGACGCCACTTTGATCAATGGCTTTAACGAGGGACTTATCTGGCGGCAGGAGATCGCCCACAGAGACAGCATAAAGTTTATTTTTAAACTTCACTACCGCATGCCATTGATCCTGCTCCATACTCACTGATTGAACAGAATATCCGCTACCTAGCGCCTTCGGTACCGGTGGGGGTAGGGGTGAAAGCGCTGAATTGGGATTGCTCACTGCTGCCTTCGTAGTAGGAGAAGTTGCTTCAGAAAGCAGGTCAGTAATTGATTTCTCTGCTGTGGCTGTAGCCAGTTTAGCTGCCACAATCGCCTGGCTCGTTTCAGCGATTTCCCTTTGAATTTTAAGCATCTGTAATTCATTTAAGGCCGACACATATTTACTTTGTACCTGTTCTTGTTGCATCAGCATAACAGAAGCCGGCGGAGCCATTTCAACCTGGGGATGAGATTGCTGGGGAGTCAATTGAGGAGCATTCGGCGGACGCGAAGGACTAGCCGGCGGTGCCGACACTGCTTGCTGAACAGCTGGCGGAGGAGCCTGTGGCAGAGCCGGTTTGGGAAGCGGTGCATTCGCAGCAATAGCAGGCGGTGAGGGGGTCAATGCTCTTTCTAAAGCCTTGCCACCTCGAAACATACCAATTACCTCCCACACAATAAAAATAGCAATCATCAAAAAAATGATGGCCATCATTTTCTGCTTCGGGGAGAGCGCTGCAAAACTGCTTTGTGAGTCTGCCATAGCTTAATTTCCCAATGCTTGTAAAACAATTATACCCGTTAACCCATGATTTATTTTTAAGCTCATATTTGTCAAGACAAGCGGCAAATCTTTTAACTGTTCTGCAATCAGAAGAAGCAATTTGGGCGAAGCCTCTCTTATTTCAATTCGCAGCTCTGCTTGCTTATAAACTGTCTGGAACTTAAAATTTGCTGCCCTCACGACATTTCCCGGCATGACTATCGCAATACGGTCAATTAAATTCATGATAACACGATCTAAGGGATAAATTTTAGCAGGCACGCCGCGCTTTTGCGGCAGCGGCAGTGTCATCATGAGGACAAAACCATTCGGCATAATCGCAATAGTTGCCTTGTTGTCTTCTGCCCAGGCATACAGTAGCTCAAGCTCGCTACCTAAAGATTTAACATTAGCAGTTAATTTTCCATCATTATATGTAATATCGATTGGAATCCAACCAGGCATAGACAGGAGCCGCTTCACTGCAAGCATCACGCTTTCAATTTCAACATCAGGAGCAACCGACATCAGTTGCTTATTAAAATCAAAAAAAGGATTGCTTGGCGGCGGCAGTGTTTCAGCAAGCGGCATTTCTTTTTTATGCATAGTGAAATAAGTAAATCCCATCCACCCGAGACCCAGAGCAACCAGCACTGCCAGCAAATATTTAACAGGAAAAACGCCTATTCCTTGTTGACGCAAGACCACATCAACTAATTGGAGTTGATAGATCTTCATGACAGGTAGCTTTTGAAAGAGTGGCTCGGGAAGAACATTGAAGGATTTGACCGAGGAAGGTTCAAAGGAAAATTTTCCTTCCATCGGCTGTTCGCTGATGGGGACCTCGCCGTAGACATAAATTTCAAAATTATTTTTTTGAGTCGTAAAAACCAGGATTTCTTCTGCTATATTTTCAAGGGGGAAGATACCATCGAGATAAACACTGCCCTCTTTGACAATAACAAAATAAGCCTCCATGGTATCTGGAATGGCTTCGCAATAAACCAAATCAGGCGGGCGTTTAAAATAATACCAAACACATTCGCCAAAGAGATAGCCGGCATCATGAGAAAAGGCAAGCTCGAACTGGGCCAAACCCCGCCGGTGGAGGGTCATGTACTCGCCATATTTGGCGCTAAATTCTAGAATATCATTCTTTAAGAGATTTTTTCGCTTCGCAATCACATCACGATAGGACGGAATAACAAAACGTTCGCCATCATCTCGTGTGAGATATGCCATCAGCCAGTCCCGCTTGGGTGGAGAATATAGGGCGTGACTAAAATAACCGTATCATTATTATTTTGTTGAGAAGCCTTACCACCTAATTCTTGGATATTAAATAATTGCATCGCACCCGTTTTGTTTTGTATTTGTTTTAAGCCTGATAAAACCAGTGTTTCGCCCGAGGTTAGCACAGAACGCTGATTAAAGATTTTTTCGGTGACATGGGGTGATTGAATAACATAAGAACTTTGTGCGCAACTCCCTGCTGTTGTGCCGCTTTGCGCGCAGAGCGTGGTGATGCCTTGATTCTGTGATAAATCCACATTCACCTGTAGAAAAACCCGATCATTTAAAATTTTGGGTAAGACATAGAGTGTTAAGCCCGTAACCAAGGTAGCTGGTGTAATCTGAGAAGTAATGGTGCTGATGTTGTTCACGGTCTGGCTACCGGAGGCACCGCTTGTGGTTGGAACAGAGGTATTGGCTACACTTTGAATGTATTGTTCGGTGCTAATAATACGAATAGCCGAAACCTGATTGTTCATACAAACCACGCGTGGCTGCGCCACAATCGAGACCTTGCCTTGTTGACTCAAGGCACTCACTACTGCAGATAAAAGAGAGGTAGCGCCAGCAGCAGCCAAAAGCGAGGTGGCCGCACTCGGTGCAAGACCGGTATCGGGGATACTGCCACCAGTCAAGGGCGTAATACTCAAGGGGCTACCATAGTTTGCATTTAAGACAAAATTGCTGTGCGCAAAAGCTTTTTCTACAATTTGCCAATTAATGCCCCAATTAAAATCATTCGTCAAGGCAACATCGAGCACCTCAATCTTCACAAAAACCTGCTGGGATAAACTTTGATTTAAGTTACGGACATATTGTCCGACTAATTCAACATTGGTAGGCTTATCTCTAACCGTTACCGAAGTTGCCGACTGGGAAACAAAAAGCTTGCCATCCGGAGAAAGTAATTGCTTTACCGTGTTTTCGACATCAGTCCAAATGGATAAAGATTTTCCTGTTAAGCTGCTATATTCAGCAGCCGAAGCATCGGTGGAACCGCCTGAGGGACTGGTATTACTGCTACTACTGCTGCCGCCACTGGTTTGACCCATTACATAATCTGAGGTGCCGGGCATAAAAGCGATGCTGAAGGTTCGAGTAATATAAATCTGCCAATAAATGGTATTACCGCGTTGGATGCTATACACAAAGCCTGTTTTAGCGGCTAAGAGATCCAGCGCTCCTTTTACCGTACCCGTATAATTTAAGCTGACTACGATACCGGGATCAAAGCCGGATTGATACTTATTCAAAACGCTTTTGTCCGCAGCATTAGTAATAATTCGCGTATAGTAAGAAAAAGGCAGCTGATCGCCTTTGATCACAATCGGATTCTTTAACCATTCGGGTTGTTTATCTAGGCTAACTGGGGTGGTATCGACATACAGACCATCTTTAATGAGTAAAGGACTCGCTGGCTTAGTTAAGGCATCCATGTGTGCCCGAGCGCTAACCTCACGTTGTTTGGCATCAGCGATATTGCCTTCAGTTTGATTATAGGTGGTCGAGTTACAAGCGCTAAGAAAAATCATTAGAAAAAAACAGAAAAATTGTAAAGCCCTTTCTTTTTTATTCATGTTGCCTCTGCCTCGGTACAATGACCATGGTACGATTTGACATATACATGATAGCCTGTAGCGGGAAAGGTTTCAGTAATTTTTCCAGCACATCTGGGACACTCGCGCCTGTCACGCGACCATCAAAATTATAATCATAAGGAGCCTTCCAGACCACCTTCCAGTGATAACGGCCAAAGATACGTTCTAAATTTTGCTTCAGTGAGCCGCTAATGCTGATCGCATATACGGGAGCAGGCGTGCCGAGACTTGCAAATTGATTGGGAAAAGCCTCTCCGCCCGCTGGTGCAAAAGCATTACTCTGTTGTGTTCCCGCCTGAAAAAAGGGATCGCTAGGAGCAGCCGCCTGAGGATGAGCCATTTCCCATTCAGCGAAGGAAACAAGCGGGACAAGACTGCAAAGGATCAGCATCCAGCGGATAAAGCACTTCATTGCTATCTTTATGAAATGCATAGTGAAGTCCATGATCTCATATGAATTCAAAATTAGTATAAGCCATTTTATTTAAAATGTGTAAGAAGATTTTCACCGCGTATAAATAGTAAAGTCGGAGCCAAAGGGTTCGCTTGGCGGCGTGCAGCGCGTCATGACAACCATTGAGACATATTGTCCCCAAGCAGAGGAACCTGTTCCAGTGTTTAAGGTAGAAACATTCCCCTTTTCTGTCGACACCTGTAGACACACTCGCCAATATAAGCCCGTGGGTGAAGCCTGACTTCCATTGGGGATACCGCTCGCTCCCCAAGTACAGGGCGTCGCGACTGAAGTCGGTGCGGGGCAGCCTAGCACATTCGAAGCTGCTGCAGGGCCAAGCGCATAAGCGGTAAAGCTCGTGATAGGATAAACATTCGCACTATTGCTATCATTCAGCCCACTCACTGAAGCCGGTGCCACCATAATTTGAGGCAGCATACAGTTTGTTCCTGTATTGCAGGACGCTGTCGCTGCATTATATCCAGGACAGGTCGGGACAGGCACGCAAGCACCATGATGATACACGCCTGCAAAATTGACAGAACGGGCATTATTGAGATTTTGTCCGGGGGTTGTCACTTGGGCAGTCACATATAAACCATTGTTATTTGCATTGCCATATTTATCAGAGAGATAGGCAACAGGCAGTTCGCCGGCAATAATCAGCGCATTGGCTTGATTATTAAATTGGGTAATCACATAAAAAACACCGCCGGTCACATTATCACAAGCTACTTTGTAGGAATAACCAAAGGTATTATTACTCACAGCCGTGGGTAGATAACCTGCCGTTGTTAAAGTCGTTAAATTTGAGGGTATGGTGGCATTACTGCTGCTATTACTCGAAAAATGACAAGTCCCGCTCGGTACAGGCCAGGTGCCATAAGCCGTATAATATGCAAGACCGGCATTTAAGATCTGTTGCATTTGCAAAGCCGTTTTATCCCGTCTCTGCTCCGCAGCTTGTCTTGTGCCATAATTTAAAGCAAGTACCATAACCCCGCCTAAAATAGCAAGAACGAGCAAGGTTTCTAAAAGCGTAAAACCCTTTTGTTTAACTGTTTTCATATTTAGCCACCACATAAATAATAAACCGGTGCTTGCACGGGACTGGTCGTTGTACTATAACCTGAACTCAGTTCATAATAAGCATCATGTGTGTACATGTTGTTATATTGTTTTAAAAGCTGCATCGAGGGAGATAAAACCGAGCTCTTTTGGAAGGCGAAGCTAGGCATACGCGACCACACTAGATAAAGATGACTGCTATTCCCCTGCGCGCAAGTATCTACCTTTCCTGGCGATGAACTATCTGACATACAATCTGCTCCCAGTATACTAGCAAAAGAGCCTATCTTAGTTTGTGGCGTTATTTTTACTGCTACTTGTATCACCCAAGTAACAATTAAGGCTTGGCTTGTGGGGATAGTATAGCCCGATACGCGTGAATAAGCTGTTGTGGGCGAAGCATTATTAGCCTTGGTAATAGGCAGACAGGCTTGACCTGCTGTGGTAACAACACAGCTATTCACCGGAATTGCAGTCGTTGACACAATCGGATTCAATTGAACGAGATAACCCGATTCACCGCCTGTTGAATCAACTAGGGGATTAGTCGGTTGCCAGTTTTCAAGGTAGCCCTTGGCAAGCAGGGTGGAGGTGATGGAAACAGGATAAACGTTGGTCACAGCCGGCGGATAAGGAAGGGTGCCTGTACTGCTGCGATAGGGGGAAAGAAAGCCTGGAGGATTAGGAGAAAAATCTCCTGCTGCGCAGTTTGCTTTATAATAATTGGCGGTCGCCTGAAATAGTTGATCAACATTCAAATGGAGTTGTTGAATATGAAACATATTTTCAATAGCTTGGTATAGTTGTATCCCGACAGTTACAAAAAGGCCGCCGATACCGAGAACCAGCAAGATTTCTAACAAGGTTGCGCCACGAGCAGGCCTCACAGGCTTGCTGAAGGATTTTTTCACTGCACCCCCATAGCCATGCCAGTTTGATAAACGCCATTAATCGCAACCATAATTAAGCCCATGCCAACAACCATTAAAACACCGGCTACAATTTTGGCGAGAAGATTCATTGTTTTCAGACCCTGCTCTGTGCCCCGCAGTCCTAAGCGAATCAGACCATGCTCAAAGCCTTTTACCTCCGCTAAAATACGAAGACGCATTAAATCGTCCTCGCTAATTAAGCCTGTAGCCAAGACATCCGCAATATTACCCCTGCCTTTCCCCATGAGCTGTTCCATTTGGATCAGATGACTGCCTAAGTAGGGTGTAACTCGGTGTTGCATGATACCAAGAGCAGATTTAAAAACGACGCCGTTTGCAACTAAAAGACCTAAGGTTTCCAAAACCCGAGCAGCGACAAATTGCCGATACATACTAAAGGGAAAAAATTTATCGAGGGTCGAGCGCAGGGCCCCGACATAGTTTTTCATTACTAATTGCATGACGACAACGAGGGCAATGAGGAAAATCGCAACGGTCCACCACCAACTTTCGATAAAATGCGCGATAAAAACCAAACGCCTGCCGGCTTCTGGCCATTGATCCATGGGTTTAATCATCATAAATTGGGAAAAAACGCTGTTATTTAAATAGATGATCACCAAACAAGCAATCAAACACACCGTTGTAGGATAAGCGAGAGCCCCTAAAAAGGAACCCATCATGGAAGCACGGGAACCCATCATATTCATAGCGGATTTAATGGTTTCACCTAGGGCGCCGCCTTCTTCTCCGATTCTGATAATTTCAACTACATTAAAATCAAACCATTCCCGCATTCCTTCTGCTAAGGGTTTACCAGCTGAAATAGTAGCAGCGATCGAGCCGGCGACATCTTTGGTGACGCCCTTAGAAGCCCGCGCTAGCATTTCAATGGCCTTATTAGGCGGAATACCATCTTCTACCAAGTGGGCAAAATCTTCTAAAAAAGCTAATTGTGCCTTCGAGCCAAAGCGTAGTTTTTTTAGTCGATCAGCTATTTTTGTACTTAAGCTTTTTTCAACCATGCCTTTTCCTTGTTTCTACTTATACATATAATTCTTTGCCTGTGTTGCCGGATTGATTGGGCCAACCACTTTTTCAGCATCTAAGGGATCAATAATGCCCTTGGCGACAAGATCAATCGCGCGATCATAAAAATTTTGCCAGCCATTGCTTTTGAGATAAGCCTCCCAGCCAATGGAATCGCCCTTTAAAACAAATTTTCTGCCTTCTTCATCGACATAAATAACCTCGGCTACCACGATACGCCCGCCAATGCCACTATGATGACATTTGGGACAGCCGGGCCCGCGGGCACGGGCTTTTTCTATAATTTCCTGTCCTAAGACTTCCTGCCAAGCCTGAAGCAGTGTCTGATGCTGCGGGGAGGATTTTACAGGAATACAGCAGTGCGGGCAGAGCTTGACGGCCAAGCGTTGGCAGCAGAGACAACGTAAAACAGAACTATCTGATAATAAGCTAGGAGAAACCTTCATATCCATCAGACGGGTAATAATTGCCGTAGCGCGATTGGTATGCAGGGTACTCAAGACTAAATGGCCGGTAATGGACGCAGAAACCATGATGCGCGCTGTTTCTTCATCCCGCATTTCACCTAAGACAATTACATCGGGATCCATTCGGAGAGCTGCTCGACCCATGGCTGCAAAACTGCGATCGCTTTTTTCGGTATTAACGGGAACCTGAGTCGCCTGTTCAATAACTTTTTCTACGGGATCTTCGATGGAATAGAGCTTGGCCGTTTCCGCAACCATATCCATACAACTAGCAAGGGTTGTGGTTTTACCTGAGCCCGTGGGTCCGGCCACAATAATCGCACCAAAGGGAAGCGCCATGGCGGTTTTAATAATCTCCGTTTGATTAGCCGTATAGCCAAGAGCCTCTAAGGTAGGCCGCTTATCTTCTCCGGTTGCTAAAATACGCATGACCATATCAAAACCACCATGCGCGGGAACACTCGCTAAACGAAGACGAATATCTCTGCCCTGTATTTTTAGCGGCATGGATGCATCTTGCGGAATAAGCGGATTAAAATGGGAAGTCGCATGATCGGTTTCTTTATTGAAAGCGACAGAAGCAATCTCTCTGCCCAGTTTTTCAGACCATTCTGCATAAACATGCAATTCACCATTTTGACGCATCCGAACCTTGGTATAGGTTTGTCTCACTTGCATATGGATATCACTCACATTCCTTCTGGCGGCTTCATTCACTAATTCTCGCAAATGCTTTTGCTGATCGCTGAAAGTAATACTGGTTTCGCCCACATGTTTATCTGCTTCATCCTCTTCTTCGCTTGTTGCCAAAAGCAGGGCAATTAAGCTACTGGTTGCGGCAAACACCTGGCCTGGATAAACGCCTTTGGTTAGCATCACGGATTTGCAATTTTGAACCTTTCGTGAAGTCGGATCAGCAGAAAGAATGGTGCCACTTTTTAAAACGACAATATCCTGTTCGCCTGCGCACCAGCCAATCATTTCATCCATGGCCTTGTCTTTCACATCTAGTTCTGTCATCCCTTGCACGACCTGGGTATGTGTAGCAGAAGCATAAAGCTGCAAGGCCGCCATATTATCTTGAAAGCGGCCGCTCGTGCCGGAAGGGCTTGGTTCACTGAGCTCTTTTGGATTCGATGCCATATGTTTAGCTCTCAGATTGAAAGGGGTATTACCAATTATAGTCCAAATCGAACATTCTATAGAGATTTTTTTTACAGGCTTATAGTATTTTCCCCGCTTATCGGTATAATCCACAGGCCAAAAATATAAGAGGGAACTTATTTCATGTTCAGAAGATTCTTTTCAAAATCTCTAAAACCAGCTCCTCGCATTAATAATAGCCACGCTATGTCGGATGTTTTTCTTCCTCGAAGACAAGATTTTCATTATCTCTCGCCCTATGAGCTAAAGGCACCTCTTGATTATGTCATTATTCATAATCGCTCAAAAAATGCAGCGAACTATGCCATCCGTCAATTAAAAAAGGCTTGGCCCACCCTCAAAATTATTCATGTGGTGCAAGAAGATCGCGATCCTATTCCAGGAAGTGATTTCGTCGTTCGCATTCAAGATTGGTCGAGCATGTCTCATTTCAAAGCCCAATTCGATCAGCTTGCACTAAAAGATCCGACTTTGCGAAAAAGTCTCAGTCTTTCTCGGGTGGGCTTTTATTCAGTCTGGTCGGCACAGGCTGAAAATGCAGCCTGGGCGCTGTCAGCTAAAGAAGCAGGCTTTCATTGGATTGGCGCGAGTCCTGATAAAATGAAGGGCCTCGATAAAATTGAATATAAAAAACTTTGCAAAGAATTAGGCCTGATGACTGCCCCCTTTGTTGAAATTCCACCGCCTCAGGATCTTTCTGACAAAGAAGAAGCCTTGAAGTTCATGGCCCACAAGCTGGTAGCTCTTTATCAAAATACGCCGCAGTTAGCAGAAGGCGCCGTTTTTGTTAAACACAATCAAGGCGGCGGCGGTCGAGGAACTAAAAAAATAAATGAGATGTCTTTTGAGAATGCCTTGGAGGCCCTTCGAAAAATAGTGAATGAAACAGGAGGCGACTTGCAAGGTGTCTATGTAGAACAGGCGCTCGACTTACAAGGCTCACAACTTTTTCAAATTGAAATTGAATGCGATGCCACGACGGTTTCACCTGGTGGCCGCCTGGTGTGGTTTAATCGAGAAAATCAAAAAGTATTAGAAGTTGGTTTTACAGACCGTGCTATTTTACAACTCCTTCCGCAAGCCGTTTATGAGGACTGTCGAGCCGCCTCTCAGAAAATTTTTGAAGCCTCTCGTTATGATAGCCGCGGTACGAATGAAATTTTAATAGTCAAAAATAGAACGACTGATGAATGGTCGTTTTATCTTCTGGAACTGAATAAACGTATTCAAGTTGAAAATGAAGCCCTTTCAGAACTGGTTGTAGATAAGAGAGGCCATACCCGCAATGTGCCTGCAGAACAAGTACTGCGATCCTTCGGCTATCCACCCCCAGAAGCTAGCGATTTCCGTGAAAAAGGACCGGGACTCGTGGCACATCTCCGTCTTCTTTCTTGCGAAATTACCCCAAGTGGTTCTCGCTACCCCGGCGGTCTCGAAATCGATGGTGCCTTTTATCCGCAGGAAGCCAATGTGCAATTCGTCAGAGGTCCGGTCTATTTGGATGCTGATCCACAAATTGGACGAGCCTTGATTACAGCCAATACCTGGGAAGAATGTTGTGACAAGCTACTGCAGTTTGCTCAGGAATTTCAATTCTATGGGCCCAAAACAGAAACCTCCACTTATTTTGATTTTTTAAGAAAATTAGCTTCTCATCTCCCCTTCAGAGCGGGCCAATTAGGCTGCAATCAAACCTTTTCAGTTTTGTCCGAGCCGCCTCTTGAAAAAGGAGTAACTCAAAAGGTAGTAGACAGCTTGGCAACCTCCGTGACGCCTCTTGTCATCCAGGGCTATCGACCCGGCGAAGGCGTAAAAGATCAACCTTATCCGACTCGCAGTCAAATACAAGAATTCACCGATTTTATGACTTCACTCCGCTTTGAAACCACACCAGAAACGCCTTTTTCGCGATATGTACAACATCAAAACTTCAAACAGTATATAAGCGAATTAAAAGATTTATTGGCTAATCAGGGCGGCGGCAGCGTCACAGTCATGCGCGATGTTCTGCAATCATCGAATGATCAAGAATCGGCTCTTTTACAAAATGCTTCTGCTAAAATTGCTGAAATTTTCTTTGCCGGTAGCGGTATGGGCGTTGGCTTTGAAACAGGTGGTGCGCAATATCAAGCAGCCTTAATGCGAAAATTTGATTGGCTAGCCCTTCTCTTGTCGGGCTGTCTTTCCAATCTACCTTCTCATTCCTTGACTCGTTCCAAATGGCTGAATGGTCTCAACATTAAATCGCAAGAGGAACAGGCCTTTATCTTTAAAACGATTGCTAGAGAAGTGGCGAATCTGTATGGGGTTTCTCCGGAACTTTACACCTTCATTCCCTGGCAGCCTTATAATTTTCATGCCGGAAACCATCCTGAACAGGATCTCACTACCCGTGAAATGTTGAGAGCTAATTTAGCGGCCATTCCTTGTTGGGCTTTCGATCCTCGGTATACGGAAGAACAATTTAAAACTTGGGTTGTCCGTCAAATTAATCTTTTTGAAACGGAAAGAAAACCACTCTCTCAAATTCGCATTAAAAATGCAGGACAGGGACCGCATTGGACCGCCGCTACCATTGTGAAGCTCGTCCAAATTATTCGGGCCTTATTTAAAGAAAGAGGTCTGGAAGAACCCCTTATTTATATTCATAACCACGAATTTAATGGCATGGCTGCTCATATTGCCCTCGATGCTATTCAACAATGCCAAAAGCTGGGCTACCCTTTATTAATTGTTGATTCAGCGCCTCCTGGAACCTCTCATAATTCTAATATTATTATTGCCAAAGCTTTTAATTTGTCTTCCGCTCAAAGAGAGAAATTGGCACTTTATAATCGCGGCGCAAAATTATTGCTTAATTTAGCCACGCGTTTTAATAATCAAAACGTGGCTGTTCAAGACCCGGATTCAGAAATGGCTGGTGGCACCCTCTCTTCTGATTTGGCTGATGCAAGCAAAATGGGTATTCCACCTGCACAAATTGCAAAACTCCAGGCACTTGCTCGCTCTTTAACAGGCTTGGGTACGGCTGTGACTCCTTATTCTGAATGGATTAAGCAAATTGGTTTTGCTATTTGGAAAAATGAAGAGATTCAACCCAAAACGCTCGAAGCCGCTACAGCTTATATTCAACAGGGGGGGCAGTTAGCAATCGCCGAGCCTATTTTACAAGGCTTAAGAGAGTGGAAGACGCTACTTCCGCGTCCTGAGATCGTTAATCAATTGCTGATCAATCATGGTTTAAAGCTGATTGGTGAAGCGCGTCGCGAGCCTCAAAAGAAAGCGCTTGATCTTGAGGGTGAACGAGTAAAATTACAGGCAAAACTGCCGCACACTAGAGTAAATGATCGTGTGCTGAGTACGGCGCTCGCCTTTGATAAAATTGGACTAGCCTTTTTAGAACAGCGTGATCATGGTAAAGAAGCGGAACAGCCTCGCGATCTGACGCCGCTGATGTCAAGCCCAGGCTTTGTTTATAGCCAAACCAAACAAGTGGGAGACAGTTTTTCTCTCTATGACAGAGCCCTGACGATTAGCAAAATAGCGCCTGCTCAAAACGGCCAGGTTGAAGTGGATTATCGTTTTCAAGGACATACTATTCGAACAAAGGGAGTCGATCCTCACAAGCTCTGTGGAAATACAGCAACACAGAAGCGCTTTGTCAAAGATAAAAATAAAGAATGTGGAGCACCGATGGCTGGTACGCTCAGTCGCTTTTTTGTGAAGCCAGGCGATCATGTTAAAAAAGGTGATAAATTATTCCAGATGGATGCTATGAAAATGGAACATCTGGTCAAAGCAGATAGAGACTTCATTGTAGAAAGTATTGAATCCGATAAACAAAAAGAAGGCGGAGAAGTTGTTTTAACTTTTAAAGAAATGGGAAGCACTGCACCTAAACCCTGAGCTTATCCTCGCCTTAGGGGGCAAGAACTCACGACAATTTACTTGAGAAATTAAACATGACTACAGAAAAAAATCCTGCTCTTTTAGAAGCCATCGAACTGGATCCGAATCAAGCTGCAAGCGCTAGTCTCATCTGGCTGCATGGCTTGGGCGCGAGTGGAGAAGATTTTGTTCCGCTTGCCACGACCTTACAACATTTAACACAGCAAGCCTTACGCTTTGTCTTTCCTCACGCACCAGAACGTCCAGTCACGATTAATCAGGGCCTCATCATGCCCGCTTGGTATGACATCATTTCTTTTGAAAAAGATGGCGAGATTGATCATGAAGGCATTTCTATCTCCGTTAAGCAGGTAAAAGACTTAATCAAAGCAGAACATGACAAAGGTTTTCCTTTTCAAAAAATTATTCTAGCTGGTTTTTCACAAGGTGCTGTGATTGCACTGAATACGCTCTTAGCTATACCAGAAGAATTGGGCGGTGTGATTGCCTTATCTGGTTATTTACCCCCTCGTGAAATACCTTCTCATTCCCATCAAACAGCTATTTTTATAGGTCATGGTCAACATGATGAAGTCGTCCCCTGTATTTATGGCCAAGCAGCCTACGAGACTTTGCAAAAAGCTGGCTACCCTGTTAGCTGGCATACTTATCCGATGACGCATGCCGTTTGTGATGAAGAAATCCAGGATATGGCAAGGTGGTTGAAAAATATTTTGTAATTATACGCCGGCCTCTTGCGCCTCGTCCCAATTATTGCCATAACCAATCGAAACGGTGAGTGGCACAGTGAGCGAGACGACCTCGGTCATCTGTTTTTTAACCGCAGCGAGTACCCGATCGAGCTCTTTCTCAGCAACCTCAAAAACCAATTCATCATGTACTTGCATAATCATTTTGGCATCCACTTTATTATTTTCTAGCCAGGCATCGAGATGAATCATCGCCATTTTGATAATATCCGCCGCACTACCTTGTAAAGGCGCATTGATTGCAGCGCGCTCAGCTGCTTTTTGTCGCATGGCCTGACTCGAATGCAGCTCCGGAAGATACAGTCTTCTGCCCCACCAGGTTTCAACATAGCCTTGCTCATGTGCTTTTTGTTTGGTTCTCTCGATATAGGCTTTTACCTGTGGATAACGTTGAAAATAACGATCAATATAAAGTTGCGCATCTTGTCGATCGATCTTCAATTGTCTGGCTAAGCCAAAAGCAGACATGCCGTAGATCAAACCAAAATTAATCGCTTTTGCTGCCCGCCTTTGTTCAGAGCTGACTTCTCGAAGTGCTAGTTCAAAAACTTCTGCGGCTGTCGCTTGATGCACATCCTGATTTTGAATAAAAGCTGCTACTAAATTAGGATCTTCCGAGATATGCGCTATTAAGCGGAGTTCAATCTGAGAATAATCCGCGCTCAAAATTTTATAACCAGGTGCGGCTATAAAAGCTTGCCGGATCCGTCGACCTTCTAGTGTTCGTATCGGAATATTTTGTAAATTAGGATCGGAAGAAGACAAACGACCTGTTGCTGCACCCGTTTGATTATAGGAAGTATGAATACGTCCGGTTTGTGGATTGATTTGTTCGGGTAGCTTATTCGTATATGTTGAGATTAATTTGCTGAGGCCACGATACTCAATGATAAGCTCTGGCAAAGGATAATCATGCGCTAATTCTTGTAAGACAGCTTCTGCTGTAGAAGGTTGTCCCGTCGGCGTTTTTTGTAAAACTGGGATTTTCAAGTCCTCAAATAAAACTTGTTGTAATTGCTTGGGCGAATTCAGGTTAAAAACCTTGCCGGCTAAAGCTATCGCTTGTTCTTCTAGAACTTGCAATCTTTTTTCAAGTTCCCGGCTTTGTAGTTGTAATTTATTAGCATCAATCAAAACGCCATGCCTTTCCATACGTGCTAATACGGGGACAAGCGGCATTTCAATTTTTTCATAAATAAATTGTAAGCCTTTTTCTTTCTCTAAGCGTGGGTATAAGAATTGATGCAGTTGCCAGGTGACATCGGCATCCTCTGCCGCATAGCTACTGGCTTCCGCCAGGGGAATAGCATTAAAGGTAATTTGTTTTGCACCCTTTCCAGCCAGATCTTCGTAATGAATGGTACGCTGGCCTAGATATTTTAAGGCCAAACCATGCATGTCGTGATTGGGACTGGCACTGTCGAGAATATATGATTCCAACATCGTATCAAAAGCGATACCTTGCATTGTTATTCCGGCCTGAGCAAGTACTTCGATATCATATTTGAGATTATGACCGACTTTTGCTACTTGCCTATCTTCTAGCAAGGGTTTTAATTTCTTCAGTACCAGCTCTCGTGGTAGCTGAACTGGTGCGCCTGGATAATCATGACCAACAGGCAAATAGGCAGCTGCTCCCGCCTCTGTGCTAAAAGAAAAACCAACCAAGGTAGCCATCATGGTATTGAGGCTAGTTGTTTCGGTATCAAAAGCAAAAAACTTTGCCTTTGTTAAGCGGGCACACCATTGATCTAAGGCTTCTACTGTATAAATTGTTTCATAGGATTTTTGGGCAAGCCTCTCTTCCTGCAGTCTAGCGGCATCGCTTTCTAATAAAGCAGCCAACCAGTTTTTAAATTCTAATTCTTTAAAAAGTCGGCGTAAGCGCTCTGTATCTGGTTCTTTCAAACGAAGCTCGCTTAAAGCAAGAGGTAGGGAGAGATCTTTTTTAATCGTCACGAGTGTTCGCGAGAGAGGCAAGTAAGTGAGAGAAGCACGCAGGGTTTCTCCGACCTTACCCGAAAAGGAAGCCGCTTGACTCATGATTTGATCTAAGGATCCGTATTCTTTTAGCCATTTGGCTGCTGTCTTCGGACCAACCTGTGGCACGCCGGGGACATTGTCGCTCACATCACCGATCAAAGCGAGATAATCGATGATAAGCTCAGGCGGCACCCCAAATTTTTCTTGTACTGATTGGGGTTTGAGAAAGGTATTGGTCATGGTATTGACGAGGGTCACTTTTTCATTGACCAATTGAGCGAGGTCTTTATCTCCTGTTGAGATCAAGACAGAATATTCTTTTTCTGCAGCCAGCGTGGCGAGCGTTCCAATGACATCATCGGCCTCCACCCCTTCAATCATGATGAGTGGTAAGCCCATCGCTTTGATGAGCGTATGCAGGGGTTCGATTTGTTGAATCAGTTCTGAAGGCATAGCCGGCCGCTGCGCTTTATAAGCCGGGAACAGTTCCTCACGAAAGGTTTTGCCCTTAGCATCAAAGACTACAGCCATATACTCCGGCTTATACTCGGACAGCAATTTGCGCAACATATTTACAACGCCATAAATCGCTCCCGTTGGAAAGCCTTCTGAATTAGCAAGCGAGGGTAGTGCGTGAAAGGCACGGTATAAATAAGATGAGCCATCAACTAAAATAAAGGGTTTTGAGCTAGACATACACCTCCCCTAAGGGGATTCATTTAAAGAAATGAGAACAATACCATAAAAACATCCTCTTTTTATTAATTTCCGCTATAATCAGAAGGATCTTTTATTTAGGAGATATAAAATGAAGCTAAGGATAGCTGCTTTAATTTTTGGTATTGCCTTTCTGGGAGCGGGAATTGCCTGGTATCTTCCCTTCTTCTTTGATAGCAGGGGTCTACTTTTAGGCTTATTCCAGGTTGATGCCATGCATAATAAAATTCATCTCGCGAGCGGTCTCGTTGCCTTGGCTGCAGCTTCTTTGAGCTCTCGTATATCGCAGCTTTACTTCAAGATTTTCGGTCTCGTTTATGGCTTGCTTGGTATTGTGGGACTGGTGATGCCGGAGCAATTAGTATCGATGCAATTCAATACGGCTGACCACGTTTTACACTTGGTGATTGGATTCATAGCCTTAATGCTTGGATTTAGACTGAAAGTGCCTGCCGGGGAATAAGTTGACTAAGAATATACTTGCCATCTGATTTTTAATACGGTAGTTATAAGCACTGTAAATCAGATTATAAATCTTCTTCTCAATTTCACTCCACAACAGAGTTCATCCTTCAAGGATTTAGGTGGAATAGGTGAGAACAAATCAAGCTAAAGCGGAGATTTTCACGTGAGCATGACGCTTTGGGAAAAATGCCTAAATCATTTGCAGGATGAGTTTCCATCTCAGCAATTCAATACCTGGATTCGTCCTTTGCAAGCTGAATTTAATGAAGGCAAATTAGTTTTATTCGCTCCCAACCGCTTTGTGCTGGATTGGATTGTTGAGCGCTTTTTAAACAGAATTACCGAGCTAACCCGTCAATTTTCAGAAGGCGAGCCGCCTGTTGTTTCTCTTGAAATCGGTCCGGAAACAACAAAACCGAGCCCGCTTGCTAAATCAGAAGCGGTCTCTGCCCCTGTGGCGATCTCTAAAGCGCCGGAGCAGCCCTTTCAAAGTAATCTCAATCTCCATTTTACCTTTGAGAACTTTGTTGAAGGCAAATCTAACCAATTAGCACGAGCGGCTTCGCAGCAAGTGGCTGAAAATCCGGCTGTGGCTTATAACCCGCTTTTCTTATATGGCGGAGTTGGCTTAGGAAAAACCCATTTACTCCATGCGATTGGCAATGAAATCATTCGCCGCAATCCGCATGCCAAAGTACTCTACCTTCATTCTGAGCGTTTTGTTGCCGATATGGTGAGAGCCTTGCAAACCAATGCCATGAATGACTTTAAGCGTTATTATCGTTCTGTAGATGCGCTCTTAATAGACGACATTCAATTTTTTGCCGGAAAAGATCGCACCCAGGAAGAATTTTTTCATACCTTTAACACCCTCCTAGAAAGCCAACAGCAGCAGGTGATTTTAACCTGCGATCGCTATCCGAAAGAAATAAATGGGGTCGAGGAACGTTTAAAGTCTCGCTTTGGCTGGGGCTTGACCGTTGCCGTCGAGCCGCCTGAATTAGAAACCCGGGTAGCCATTTTAATGAGCAAGGCAGAACAAACTCGGATTGATCTGCCCTATGAAGTCGCCTTTTTTGTTGCAAAAAGAATTCGTTCGAATGTTCGTGAACTAGAAGGTGCTTTGAAACGGATTGTTGCTAATGCGCATTTCACGGGTCATGCCATCACCGTCGACTTTGTCAAAGAATCCTTGCGAGATCTCTTGGCCTTACAGGACAAACTGATTTCTATTGAGAATATTCAACGAACCGTCGCAGAATATTATAAAATTAAGGTTGCTGATTTATTATCCAAACGACGCAGTCGTTCAGTCGCTCGTCCTCGCCAAGTGGCCATGGCACTTGCAAAAGAGCTGACTAATCATAGCTTGCCCGAGATTGGCGATGCTTTCGGCGGACGCGATCATACCACCGTACTGCATGCTTATCGCTTGATCAATGAGCTGCGGGGTAATAATACCAATATGGAAGAAGATTATACCAATTTATTAAGAATCCTAACGACCTAAGGAGCCCTAATGAAAATCACCCTTCAACGAGAGGCTTTACTCAAAGCACTGCAAATCACCAGTGGCATCATTGAAAAAAAACAAACGCGTCCTATTCTAGGGAATACCTTAATCACCGCAATCGATGGTCGTTTATTACTTACAGCAACCGATTCCGAAATTGAATTAATTGGTTCTGCCGCTCTCGAGACACTCGATCAAGCGGGTTCAATTACCGCACCGGCCCGTAAACTCTACGATATTTGCCGAGCGCTACCAGAGGCAAGCTCGATCACGCTCAGTACAACGGGTGAGCGTCTCATGCTACAGGCACAGAATAGTCGTTTCTCGCTCGCGACCTTGCCGGCACAAGATTTTCCCTCGATTGAAGAAAAATCTTTTCCCTTCCAATTTACTATTCAACAAGCTGATCTGCGTTATTTACTCTACAAAACTAGTTTTGCGATGGGACAACAGGATGTGCGTCATTATCTCAATGGCGCCGTCTTTGATGTACAAGCCGGTGTTCTAGAATGCATGGCGACAGATGGACACCGTTTTGCACTCAGTAAAATAGTAGACCCGGGAATCGGTGAACTCAAAACTAAAATTCTACTACCACGAAAAACTGTTTTGGAATTAATGCGTCTTTTGAATGCAGAAGCAAAAACCCCCTTGAATATTTGCATTAACGAACATTATTTGCGTTTGATTACCGAGGAATTTACTTTTACTTCTAAACTGCTGCACGCGACTTTACCGGATTATCATAAACTGATTCCGCAAAAAGGCAGTCACGCTGTAATTGCCGACCGCGAGGCTTTGCGTCAGGCGCTTATTCGCGTTTCCATTCTCTCTCATGAAAAATTTCGTAGCATTAAGTGGGAACTCAATCCCGGCCGTCTACAAATTAGCGCTAATAATCCCGAGCATGAGGAAGCTGAAGAAATAGTTTCGGTGGCTTATCAAGGCCGGCCGGTAGAGGTATCTTTTAACGTAGGCTATCTTTTAGATGCTATTTCAGCCATCGACTCTGAAAAGGTGTGCTGGTCTTTTTCAAATTTAGATGATGGAGTTTTAATTGAGCCCCTAGATCAAAGCGATTTAAGTCTTTTTGTGGTGATGCCTTTATTGATACCTTCCATTGAACAAGTCAAGGCGGTGAATGAATAGCAAGGATAGCATAAAGGTTTTTTTAAGTGAATACTAAGGAGTAGTATTATGAAATTAAAGAAATCTGCTTATGCTTTAAATATGGTTGGTTTATTGACTCTTACTAATCTCGTTTATGCAGCTCCAGCTCCTAGCGATATTATTGTCGTGGGAGATACAAAACATGATATTTCCATACCCATCCGTGATGTGCCTAAATTTTCATCTCACGCCAAAAAAGGAAACAGCGGTTTTTCTCTTGAGAAAATTCTTCAAAAAAATCTAGCCTTTTTGCAGATCAGTAATTTTCAAGGGATCGGCGTCGGTCTCGGTTCTTATGCTGTGACAACACCTGCTCCCGATCTTAGTTTTTCCGTCGGAATGACTCAAGCCCTAGAATGGGTAGATCCTGATATTGCGATCTTTGATAAAGCAACAGGAACGGTGGCTGCTGGTTTTCCCAAACCCGGCAGTGCAGTGTGGTATGGCTTCGGGGGTCCCTGTGAAACAGAAGACAGTGGTAAGCCTATTGTAAAATATGATCAGCTGGCCAATCGTTGGGTTATCTCACGTCAAGCCAATGCAGATCCTAACACCGGGCCTTTTTATCAATGTGTGGCCATTTCTACCAGCGAAGATGCAACCGATTCTTATTATCGTTATGCCTTCCCAACTGACTCTCTCAATAATTATGCAAAAATGGGTTTATGGTCGGATGCTTATTACTTAGCAACCTTTTTAACAGGGCCTGTTTCCCATGGTGCACGCGCCTGTGCCTTGGATCGAGATAAAATGCTCTTGGGTTTAGCAGCAACAGCGCAATGCAAGCAAATGACTACAGATGAATCTGGACCCTTAACTCCCGCTGATTTGGAAGGTGCTACTCAAACACCGGGTTTACCCGGATATTTTTTCAGTATTGAGGCTCCTCACGACCTCTTGTTATTCAAATTTCATGTCGATTTTGCAAATCCTGCTAATACCACCTTTACTTCAGCTATTAGCCTTCCTGTCCAACCCTTTATAAGCCCTTGTTCCTCCCTGAATGGGACTGCTTGTGTCGTGCAACCGAACACGACGAACAAACTCGATATTTTGGTCGATCGCTTTTCCTCTCGAATCAAATACCACCAGTTTGAAAATTATGGCTCCATTTTGTTGGCACATAACATAGAAGGCCCGCCGCCAAAATTGGCTCCTGCTATTAGATGGTATGAATTGAGAGTTGCCAATAATCCCCAGGCGAATCCTACTATTTACCAACAAGCAACCTATGCGCCAGATTCAAAAGCCCGCTTTACCGGAAGCCTAGCCATGGATAAAGTACAAAATTTGGCTCTGGGATATACTGTATCTTCTTCCACAGTACATCCCTCTCCGGAATTGGGCTATCATCTTTCGGAAGACCCTCTCAATACACTGACTACCCAGGCTCTGGTAACAGGCCGAGGTTCTCAAACCGAGGGTTCAGCCTGGTCTATTTCCTCTTCGATGGCAATTGATCCTGTCGATTATTGTACCTTTTGGTATAACAATGAATACCTGAAAACAGATGGTTCTTTTAATTGGAGTACGGCTATTACTTATTTCAAAATGGCCTCGTGCTCGTAAATGCGCTTAGGATTAATGAAAGACAGGAGTTCTGACATGCGTAAATTAAAATATAAATTACTTTATCTTTCTCTTTTCAGTTCGCTTAGTTTGATTTCAATGGAGACCTTGGCAGCTGAATCCCAGCTTATTGTTATCAAAGAGACTAAACATGATCTTTCTCTGCCTTTAGCTAGCATACCTCTATTTTCTTTTCCTGGTAAAATGGGATACACGCAAACACTCGACAATCTCATTCAAAACCAAAGCAAGCTTGCTTTACTCAAGTTAAAAGCATTTCGAGGCATAGGCTCCGGTCTTGGCTCCTATGTAGTCACCAGACCCACACCGAACCTGAGTGCCTCTGTTGGCATGACACAGATTGTAGAGTGGGTTGACCCTGACCTCGCTGTATTTGATAAGACCAGTGGTGCTCTCAGCCCTGGCTTTCCAAAGCCAGGCAATGCTCTCTGGTTTGGCTTTGGTGGTCCTTGTGAAACCCAAAACACCGGTGTGCCTTTTGTCAAACACGATCAATTAGCGAAGCGTTGGGTTCTAAGTCGTCAAGCTTATGATGATGTTAATGTAGGTCCCTTCTATCAATGTGTCGCCATCTCAACCTCAGACGATGCCACCGGTTCCTACTATCGTTATGCCTTTCCGATGGATTCTTTAAATAATTATGCCAAAATTGCTTTATGGCCGGATGCCTATTATCTCTCCATCACCATGTTTGGGCCAGTATCGAAGGGCCCACGGGTCTGTGCCTTGGATCGAGATAAAATGCTGCTGGGCTTAACGGCGACGGCTCAATGTCGACAGTTAACTTTCGATCAATCAGAACCCTTAAACGTTGCCGATTTATCTGGATCTACCCTACCGACACCGGGAATGCCGGCTTATTTCTTTAGTTTGGCCCCCCCTAAGAATTTATTATTTTTTACTTTTCATGCTGATTTTGCAAATCCTGCCAATACTGTGCTCTCTTCCGGTACTTTGATTCCAGTCGATTCCTTTGTTAAACCCTGTTCTGACACGCAGGGTGTCAGTTGCGTAGTTCAACCCCATACCAATAATAAATTAGATGTCTTGGGAGATCGCTTTCCGACCAGAATAAGCTATAGACAATTTCCAAAATTTGGCTCTTTTGTGGCAACACATAATATTGAAGGACCCAATCCAAAACAATCAGCAGCTGTACGTTGGTATGAGCTTCGCTTATATACTGAGCCTCATGCTATACCCACTGTTTCTCAACAGGCTACCTTGGCGCCGGATTCAAAATCTCGTTTTAAAGGCAATATTTTAATTGACCGTTTCCAAAATATTGCTCTTGGATATACGGTGTCTTCGACTGCAGTCCATCCTTCTCTGGAATTGGCTTACCGAAATTATTTTGATCCGCTGAATAATTTAACTATTCAAGCTGCCTTCACCGGCTTGGGTTCGCAAACAGAGGGAACCCCTTGGACCACTAACTCTGCTATGGTTATTGATCCTTCGGATAATTGCACTTTTTGGTTTGCGAGCGAATATTTAAAAAAGAATGGCTCCTTTAATTGGAGTACGACTTTTGTGAAGTTTCAATTAGCGGCTTGTGCTTAAAAAAACTTGCGCACTCACCTAAGGCGCCGTCGTCCCCCGCGAGAGCGTGAAAAGGACGTCCCCGTCCCCGCGAAAGCATGAAAAAGGACGTCGTCCCCGCGAAAGCGGGGATCCAGGTTTTTATCCGGCGGTTATGCCATTTTCCTCACCGTGCCCTTTCGGCCAGGCTGCGTGACAGGCCCTGCCATTAAATTCTAAGCTCTTGTTTCAACTTGCAATTTGGAGGCTAATGCGAGGCAAAAAACTGTGTGTTTTTTAATGCTTTGTTAATATTTTGCGTGTATATTACCTATTATGTTGTGCCACAGTGTGAAAAATTATGACGAATGATCTTGTCTATTGGCAAAAACTCTGGGACTCTATTAACCCAAGCAAATATTCTGATGCGAATCATCCTAGAGTTATTGGACTTTTAGCAGAATATACAAAAGCACTAGTAATTGCTGATAACTATTGTATCTCCGGGGTACATGGCTCGCTTTTTTTTAGGCTATTCACCGGGCATTGGAATAGGCACCACAGTAATGCAGTTATAAACGTGATTTCACGATTTTTTCATGCATATACCTTCGCAGATGCTGAAGAAGAAGCCCATTACTATAAAACTAAGAATATCTTAGGTCGCCTTAAAACCGAGATAGCTGATTCAGAATTAAATTCTTTTGGAGATCTCGCCTTGATTTTTGAAGTTATCAGGAGAAACACGGGGATTGATTATTACTCCGTACCGACTGTAACTCGGGAAGAACTGGATGCAGAGCGAGACAGATTAGAAGGACTCCAATTAAGGAAACTCCAGATGCTGCTTGCTTCTTTGGATAACTCTTCCAGTCAGTCCAGTAGTGAGGAAAAAATAGAAGATGTTGCACCTTCTCCCTCACCTTCTCCCTTAAGAACAGTACTGCCTTACCAGCCCAATGCAATCAATAGGGATAAAATTTCCGTAGACCAATTAAAATCATTTCTCATGGACTACAAATCTTCCAGCTATTTTTTTGGCGATAGCCCGGAGATAAGGAAACTAAAGACCTTATGTCATGATAAAATTAGATCCAAGATCTTATCTGTAACTAAAGATGAAGTGCGTCTTGCAATAGCATCTGCTACAGGTTTTCGGAGTCATGCAACTAGAGCCACCTTGTTTAATAGTATTGATGGTAGCCAAGAAAACTTTTTAAATAATACAGATAAAACTATCGCTGTTTTAAGAAAATCTTTTAACTAGGATTCCTGACGGCTTGGGCTGTCACCCTAGAAAAAAGCGAAATAAACATCACCCTTGATACAGGGCGAGCAATTCAGGAGATCTTATTATTTTAACTACAGCTACGAGAAAAAATGAGAAGTTAATTTTAGACAATCTCCAAAAAGAGATCGACTCTGCTTGTTTACTCCAATATTTAAATCTCATTACACCTCCTTCTTTAAACGAACGAGATGAGCAAGATTATGAGTTAATCACGGAAATAAGCATCAGGGAGCGTAATAAGAAATATGAGTTTCAGCTTATGTTTTATAGACAAGGATATTTATTTGGCCACTGTGACGAGGTGCCAATTGGAAAAAATATGTTTAGTAAAGAGCTTCATATTGGTGCGATGAATTATCATCATGGCTGGTCGCCGCAAGAAGTATTTTCTAGGCTGATGTTCGTTATTAATGCTGTACGTCAAAGCAACCCTCAGATTAAAGTTCAAACTTATATAGAAGACTATGAAACAATTACTTTCAAAGCCGAGAGTGTAGAAGAACTTGGCAAACTAGTGTCTGCATTTAAAAAAGAATTAAAATCGATGGTAGAGAAAGAAGTAGCAGAACCATTAATACAAATGATTCCAGAACCCTTAAAAAAAATCTTAGTAGAAAAAAGGCTTGAAGGTCTCGAAGAAGTAGAACCAGAAGAAGAAGAAGGAGAAGTAGGAGAAGTAGGAGAAGTAGGAGAAGCAGTAGAAGCAGAAAAAGCAGAAAAAGCAGAAGAAGCAAAAGTAGCAGAAGCAAAAGCAGAAGCATCAGATGCTTTGATTAAAGACAATAAAATTAAAATGATCGAATCCAAAAGCCTTCCCCAACAAGCAACTATTTTAATCGGAGCTTTTGCCTTACTCGCTGGTACGGGTCTTCTTGCTTTTAGTTCATCAATTTGGATAGCAATAGGTCTTGTGCTTCTTGGAGGTATAATTATTTCTGCTAGCTGCGCGCCTTGTCTTTCTCAGCACTCTTTTTTTGCTGCACCGCCTGATGAAAGAAAAAATGAAAGAAAAGATGGGGTATTTTCTCATCAAGAAATTCAAGTCTTTCCTAAATGTCTAAATTCACCACGGCTAGGGCATTCGCCTCAATGAAAGCACGACGGGGTTCGACCTCATCACCCATGAGGGTTGTGAAGAGTAGATCGGAGGCGACAGCATCTTCCACATTCACCTGCAATAAATGGCGAGTTTCCATGTTCATGGTGGTTTCCCAGAGTTGATCTGGGTTCATTTCACCCAAACCTTTGTAGCGTTGGATGGTTTGTCCTTTTTTCGCTTCCGCTAGTAACCAAGAAACCACTTCGCGGAAAGAAGCGACCACTGCTTGTTTTTCACCACGTTTGAGATAGGCGCCGGGTTTTAACAGACCCTGTAGTTTTGTTGCAAGGGCTGCCATGCGGCGATAGTCCGTTGACAGAAATAAATCTTTATTAATCAAAAGCTTGTGATCGGCGCCATGACTGGTCACCACCGCCTGTGGTTGCCAAAAATGGCGTTCTTTATCTTCTAAGAGATCAAAATGATAGCGAACGGTTCCCAGCGTTAAGGCATTTAATTTTTCTTCTAAGGTTTTAACAAATTGTTCCATATAAGCGCGATCACTGAGACGAGCTTCATCTAGGGCCTCAGATTCCAATAAGGTTTCTAAAATTTGCTGAGGGTAACGTTTCGATAGACGATGCGAAATGACAGAAAGATTAAGCTGATATTCTTGTACCAAGCTTCTGAATTCTTCTTCCGCTAAAGGAGTTGTAGCGTCTGGACGCGGATAAAGGGAAGCCCCTTCGAGTGCCGATTGAAACAATAATTGATCCAGCGCCTCATCATCTTTGACATATTGTTCCTGTTTGCCTTTTTTTACCTTGTATAAAGGCGGCTGAGCGATATAAACATAGCCGCGCTCGATGAATTCGGGCATTTGGCGGAAAAAGAAGGTTAAAAGTAGGGTACGAATATGCGAGCCGTCGACATCCGCATCTGTCATGATGATAATGCGATGATAACGGAGCTTGTTGGGATCATATTCTTCGGGCCCTATACCGCAGCCCAGGGCTGTAATGAGGGTAGCAACCTCGACTGAAGAGAGCATGCGGTCAAAACGTGCTTTTTCGACATTCAAAATCTTACCTTTTAAGGGCAAAATAGCCTGAGTGCGTCTGTCACGTGCTTGTTTTGCAGAACCACCTGCTGAATCACCTTCCACAATAAATAATTCTGATTGACTGGGGTCTTCTTCTTGGCAATCAGCTAATTTTCCTGGCAACCCGGCTAAATCAAGGGCTGATTTACGACGTGTTAAATCGCGAGCCTTGCGGGCAGCTTCGCGAGCGCGTGCGGCTTCAATCACCTTGGTGGCAATAGCTTTCGCTTCCTGGGGATTTTCGACTAAATATTCGTAAAATTTTTCACTCGTTAAAGATTCTACAGCTGCTTTTACTTCAGAAGAAACTAACTTATCTTTGGTTTGAGATGAGAACTTCGGATCAGGCATTTTAACCGATAAAACAGCTGTTAAACCTTCACGAAAATCATCACCGGTAGTCGTAATTTTTGTCTTTTTTAAATAACCTTCTTGTTCAAGATATTGATTGAGAATACGAGTTAGCCCACCACGGAAACCGGCTAAATGCGTACCCCCATCTCGTTGTGGAATATTATTTGTATAACAGAAGATTTTTTCGATGAAACTGTCATTCCATTGGAGAGCGATTTCAACAGCTATACGATCTTTTTCTGCAGTCACGTGAAAGACCTTGGGGTGAATTGGATTCTTATTTTTATTTAAATCTTCCACAAAAGCCCGAATACCACCACTATATACGAAGCCATCGCTGCGATTTTGGCGTTCATCCTTTAAATTGATATGGATGCCGGGATTTAAAAAGGCTAATTCTCTCAAGCGCTTAGATAAAATTTCATAATGAAATTGAATATTGTTAAAAATATCATGGCTGGGATTAAAACGAATTTCTGTGCCGCGATCACTTGTCTCCCCAACAACTGCTATCGAAGCTTGGGGCTCACCCATTTTATAATGTTGCTGATATACCTTTCCATTGATCCGAACAGTCAGCTGCAAATCCTCAGAAAGGGCATTGACTACAGAAAGACCGACGCCATGTAAACCACCGGAGATTTTATAAGCATCATTATCAAATTTTCCGCCCGAATGTAGAACCGTCATAATAACTTCTGCTGCAGAACGGCCTTCTTCTGGATGAATATCAACCGGAATGCCGCGACCATTGTCTTTAACTGTCACCGCCTCGTCGCTATGGATAATGACATCGATGGTATTACAAAAACCAGCCAGCGCTTCATCAATCGAATTATCAACCAATTCAAAGACCATATGATGCAAGCCGGTACCATCATCTGTATCGCCGATATACATACCCGGACGTTTTCGAACCGCATCTAAACCACGTAAAATTTGAATTTTTGAGGAATCATAAGCTGATTTGTCGGTCTTGATGAGTGAAGTATTCACATTATCTCCGCTATACTTGATAAAAATGTTTCACGTGGAACTAATTGTCTTTTCAGATGCTTCAGCTATTTCTAAGTATTCGGTTAACCTCGAGAAATTATCATTCCGCATGCTTGAAGCCGGAATCCAGGGCTTTTAAAAGCCTGGATGCCAGCTAAAAGCGTGCTGGCATGACATTTTCTCTCTAAAAGCATGCCGGCATGACAGAGTAAGGGGTTAACCAAATACTTACCTTTCTCTAATGTCCCCTTGTTTCACGTGAAACATTTTTACAGGACTACTTAATTGGGCCAAGATTCCATTTATTGTTTCCTGCTCGACAGCTGTGACAAAAATTTGGGCCTGCTGTTCCGCAAGAGCATGAATTAACCAGCGTCGGCTTGATAAGTCGAGCTCCGACGGCAGGTCATCAATTAAATAAATAGGCTGCTTATTTGTCTTTTTAGCCAAGAATGCCCCTTGCGCAAGTATCATACCACAAACCAGCAATTTTTGCTGCCCTGTAGACAAAACTTCTTTCGCTAATATATTGTTTATTTTAAAACTTAAATCTGCTCGGTGAGGGCCATAAAAAGTGTAGCCACGCTCTCGATCCTTGGGAAGAGCAGCCCTTAATATTTCTGAATAAGCTTGCTCTTGATCCCAGCCGGGTAGATAAGCCATGCTCAAGTCTTTGAGATCAAAAAGAGGGGCTAAGCTCTCATGTACAATAGCCTGTAAATAGGGAAAAAGCTCTGCCCAATAAGCAGAGCGCGCCTCATGAAAAGCTAAAGCACTGTCAGCAAATTCCTCAGTCCAGCTTAGGAGTTCAGAAGAGGAGGCCTGCATGCGTAAAGCGGCATTTCGCTGTTTAAGCAAGCGCTTAAAGCGGAACCAATGGTCTTGAAATTCTTGCTTTTGATAAAAGGCACCCCAATCAAGGTATTTTCTTCGAAAATGAGGGCTACCTTCCATTAAATGATGGCTATGGACATTAATCAGTCTAATAGGTAAATAAGAAGCCAGTTCAGAAATAGTAGCAATATCTTCTCCTTTAATCCGAACCCGAAAGTCTCCTTCCTGTAAACGCTCTATACCAATAGGAATTTTTTGTCCGAGATGATCATTTGCGTTGCAAAAAAGATTGAATTGGTCATGAAAGTGTCTGATTAAATGACTGGGGTTCAGGCTTCGAAAGGAGCGACGGTGGCCTAGATAATAAATAGCTTCTAATAAACTCGTTTTTCCGCTGCCATTTTGCCCATAAAAAAAATTAAAGCCTTGTACCAAGGGCTCTAGCTCGATTTGAGCTAAATTTCTGAAGTTATGAATAACTAAGTGGCTTAAAGCCATGAAAAAATTACTCCGCCCTTGGCCTTCAAACTAGCAATGATTATGGAGGAAGTCAAAAGGCCGTTTAGCCGTGACGATCCAATTTTACAAGCTTTTTTAACAACAATAAAAAGCTAGATTGCCACGCCCAAACGCTTCGCGGGCTCGCAATTGTATAGGTTACGTAATTCGTTGATGAAGTGTATAAACTTTACGCTTCATTAAAGAATATAATTCATAGTAAACCCGTTAAACCCGTTCGCCCTGAGCTAAACCCGTTCGCCCTGAGCTTGTCGAAGGGTGAGCTTTATAAACCCGTTCGCCCTGAGCCTGAACGCTCCCCTCATAAGGGGATTAAAAATCAATAAG
>CAYXNR010000024.1:0-34045 GCA_964466595.1 uncultured Coxiellaceae bacterium
ACGGCAAAAAGCGCCTAATCCACCCTACATAAGCTACATAAGCGAGAACCGCCTGAATCCATCGAGATTATGTAGGGTGGATTAGGCGCTTTTTGCCGTAATCCACCCTACGGTGGTAGCTCGGCTAGGACCTCGCGAGAACCACCGGAGTCCATCGAGCTGACTAGACCTGCGGCTTCCATTTCTTCCATCATGCGTGCTGCACGATTGTAGCCAATTCGCAGACGTCGCTGAATGAGGGATATAGAGGCGCGACGTGATTCGACTACAATGCGAACGGCCTGGTCGTATAGAGGATCGCTTTCACCTGAAGCACCACCTTCTAAGTCAGTTTCTTCTTCATCTTTTGTCACGCTATTTAAATAAATTGGTTTACCAACCGTCTGCCAGGCAGCAACTACTCGATGGACCTCTTCATCAGAAACATAGGCGCCATGCACTCTTGTTGGAATTCCTGCCCCTGCTGGTAAATAAAGCATGTCACCATGCCCTAATAATTGTTCTGCGCCCTGTTGATCTAGGATAGTGCGCGAATCAATACGCGATGAAACCTGAAAAGCAATTCGAGTAGGCACATTAGCCTTAATCAAACCGGTAATCACATCAACCGAGGGTCGTTGGGTTGCAAGAATTAAATGAATACCCGCAGCTCTTGCTTTTTGTGCAAGACGAACAACTAATTCCTCTACTTTTTTGCCGACAACCATCATCATATCGGCAAGCTCATCTGCAACGACTACAATCAAAGGCAAGGCTTCCAAAGAAGCAGCTTCGCCTTCTTTGCTAGCCAGCCATTCAGGCGAAGGCAGCGGCTGCCCCTTTTTCAGCGCCTCCTGTATTTTTAGGTTGTAACCAGCAAAATTACGCACGCCAAGAGAAGCCATTAAACGATAGCGTTTATCCATTTCAATGACACACCAACGAAGCGCATTGGAGGCTTCTTTCATATCTGTGATGACAGGTGTTAGCAAGTGTGGAATACCCTCATAAATAGAGAGCTCTAACATTTTTGGATCAATTAAAATGAAACGCAATTCGGCAGGTGTTGCTTTATAAAGCATACTGAGAAGCATGGCATTCAAACTTACCGATTTTCCTGAACCCGTCGTTCCAGCGACAAGCAAATGCGGCATTTTAGCTAAATCGACGATAATAGGTAGACCGGCTATATCCTTTCCTAAAGCGAGACTAACCGGAGAGCGCAGCTCTTGATAGACTGAGGATTCAAGAATTTCTCTTAAGGAAACCCATTCTCGATTTTCATTAGCCAGTTCAAGACCAATAACAGACTTCCCTGGAATGACTTCAACCACTCGCACACTGGCAACTGAGAGCGAGCGGGCGATATCCTTAGCCAGTCCTGTAATTTTGCTCACCTTAATCCCCGGTGCCAATTCGAGCTCGAAGCGAGTAATGACAGGCCCGGGATGAACTGCTGTGACCTTCACCTCTACGCCAAAATCTAATAAACGCTGCTCTACTAATTGAGACAGCTCATCAAAGCGTAGCTGGGAAAAGGGTTTTTCTTTGATAGGTACAGGGGGATTTAAGAGAGAGGTCGGCGGTAAGGCGCCGGATTTTAAAATAACAGTGGATTCTAATTTATCCTTCACCCTTGGCGCTACAGGAGCTTGGGGCAGTAAGTGCTCTTTTCGTTCTTTCAGCTGCTCCACTAAGCGGAGAGCTGGTTTCTGCGTTAATAAGGTTTTTTCTGAGTCTAGTTTTTCTTGGGCTTTTATTTCTAATTGACTTATTTTATTTTTTTTATCCCATTCTAGAAATTTGGATAAAGAAGCAGCTTTTGCTTTGCGATTTGCCTTGACTTGAACACCAAGCCACTGCCATAAACTGCACGCTCCCCGACAAGTCAGCGCACCCAGTTTGTCGATACTCGTCAACCAGGAAAAGCCTGTAGTGAGGGTAATACTAAATAAAAATAAAGCAAAAAGCAGAAGCAGACTGCCTTTCACATTAAAAATTTGCGTGAGTCCTTTACTGACTAAATAACCCAAGACCCCGCCAGCTCGAGCGGGAAAAAGCAAGCCGTAGGCATTTAAGTACACTTGGGCAAGACCACAGCCGCTGGCAAGCAAGGTTACTAGTCCGAAGCCTTTTAAGAGTTTATCGGAGCCTCGATCCATTTTTTCATTTTGCCGAAAGGCAAAGCCCCTGCAGACCCAAAAAAGCAAGATGAATGGAAAAATATAGGCAACATAACCCATTAAGAGGAAAAGAATATCCGCTAGCCAGGCCCCTACTCGACCACCCCAATTTGCAATTCGCTGTGTTGTGGTAAAAGTAGTCCAGCCGGGATCAGTCGGCGTATAGGAAAAAAGAGAAAGCAACAAAAAAGCCGCGCCGGCTCCAAGTAGCAGTAATAAACCCTCGCCTAGACGCTGTCGCATCTGTAGAGTGAGAGAAGAGCGCGCTGAATTCTTTTTTCTAGCTTGTTTTATCATATTGAACTCTTTTTTATTCCATTCTTTACGAAATACCTGCTATTTAGGTAATATACCACCCTTAGTCTACAGTGAGAACGTCATGTCTGACATAAAACACCATCGCTTGATTATTCTTGGCTCCGGTCCGGCCGGCTACACAGCGGCAATTTATGCTGCTCGAGCTAATTTGAAACCTGTTCTGATAAAGGGGCAAACGCCTGGTGGACAGCTGACAACCACAATTGAGGTGGATAATTGGCCGGGAGATGTTGAAGGTTTGCTTGGTCCTGCCTTAATGGAAAGAATGCAGCAGCACGCCGAACGTTTTGAAACAACTATAATTTCAGACCATATCACAGCAGTCGATTTAAGGCAAAGACCTTTTTTATTACAGGGAGATCATTCTTATTCCTGCGATGCTTTAATTATAGCGACGGGTGCACAGGCCAAATACCTTGGCCTTCCTTCGGAAGAAAAATTTAAGGGAAAAGGCGTCTCGGCTTGCGCTACCTGCGATGGCTTTTTCTTCCGCAATCAAAAAGTGGTAGTGGTTGGCGGCGGAAATACGGCCGTAGAAGAAGCCCTTTATCTGGCCAACATCGCTGCGGAAGTCACCTTGGTTCATCGCCGTGATAAGCTGCGTGCTGAAAAAATCTTGATCGACCGTCTGATGAAAAAAGCCGAAACCAGCGGAAAAATTAAATTTGAATGGAATAGCGTGGTCGAGGAAATCTTAGGCAATGAGAATGGCGTCAGTGGGCTGCGCCTTAAGGGAGTCAATCAGAATAAGCAAAGCAAAACGCTGGAGGTTACAGGCGTCTTTATTGCCATTGGTCATCAACCTAATACTGAGATTTTTAAGGATCAGCTCGCTATGGAAAATGGCTACCTCACAATACACAATGGCTCTTTGGGCAATGCCACAGCAACTAGCCTGCCCGGTGTTTTTGCTGCCGGCGATGTCGCCGATCCCATTTACAGGCAGGCTGTCACCTCTGCCGGGCTGGGCTGTATGGCGGCTTTAGACGCAGATAAGTACCTAGAAAGCTTAAAATAAGCATGCTATAGTTCAAACCTCACGCAGGGGAGCCTTCCGAGGCTGAGAGGTTCTAATCATCAGAAGCGTTTTAAGAGCTAGAACGACCCTTGATTTAACCTGATCCGGGTCATGCCGGCGGAGGGAGCGGTGGAGCGAGCGCCAGATATTTATCTTAACAATTTTTGTCTCTCATATAATGATCGTCCTCTTTTTCATAACCTGAATTGGTCTCTTCCTTCAAAACAATGGACCTGCCTTTTGGGACAAAGTGGGATTGGAAAAAGTTCTCTCTTACGCTTTCTTGCAGGCTTAAGCGCGGAAAATAGCAAAACAGCAGGAACGCTTACGCTAACGAAGCAAATTGCTTATTTAGGACAAAACGATGCCCTCCTTCCCTGGCTTTCTGCCTTTGATAATGCTGTCTTAAGCGCGCGTCTTCGCTCCTACTCTCCTCGCGAAGAGAACATCATTAAAGAACGGGCTCTCTACTTACTACACCGGGTTGGTTTAAACGAGGCTTTCGATCTTTACCCAAGACAACTTTCTGGCGGCATGCGTCAACGCGTAGCGCTGGTGCGCGCACTCGCTGAGGATAAGCCCATCATGCTGATGGATGAATCCTTCTCTCGTTTAGATGCAATCACGCGTCTCCAATTGCAAGAACTAGCTGTCGAACTTTTAAAAGATAAAACCGTACTCTTTGTCACCCACGATCCAGCAGAAGCCTTGCGTTTAGGAGAGCGAATTGATCTGCTTTATGGCCGACCCGCCTCGATTAAAACTTTCTTTCAATTTACTACGCCGGGTCCTCGCGAGTTAGCTAGTCCAGAACTCTTTGCGCTTCAAAAAAACTTATATCAAGCTTTATCAGACAACTATGCAGGCATAGCTAATCAATGAATAACTCACGCGCTGTCGTCCCCCGCAAAAGCGGGGGATCCAGGCTTTTATTTCGTTTCAGCCTTCTGACTTGTGGTTTACTTGCTTTATGGAAAGCAAGTGTTTTTTTATTTCACTTAGAACCTTATATTTTACCGACGCCCGAGCAGGTTTTTTTAGCCCTTCTTTCGCATTTTTCCTTGATCGCCCATGAAGCACTCATCACCATCCTGGAAACCGTGGTGGGCCTACTCGTAGGCAGCCTTTTCGGCTGCACCATGGCTCTTCTTCTTGTTTTTTTCCAACCCCTTTCCCTCTGGCTTTTGCCTCTCGTTGTGCTCAGCCAGGCCCTACCTACTTTTGCTATTGCTCCTCTCTTTGTGATTTGGTTTGGCTATGGTTTGCTTTCAAAAATCGCCCTCACTGTACTCATGCTATTTTTTCCTATTGCCAGCACCTTTTATGATGGTCTGCGGAAAACAGATTCGGATTGGCTCGATCTTGCTCACACCATGAAAACCAAAAAATGGCGCTTGTTTTGGCATATACGAATTCCTGCTGCCCTTCCTGCTTTAGCTTCTGGTCTGCGCATGGCAGCCGCAATTGCTCCTCTTGGCGCGCTTGTCGGTGAGTGGGTTGGCTCCAGTCAGGGACTGGGCTTTTTAATGTTAAATGCTAATGCGGAAATGCAAATTGATTTTATGTTTGCAACACTTTTTATAGTCACTTTATTTTCCTTACTTCTCTATTTTGGCATGGATTATTTATTAGACCTTGTCATTCCGAGACAGACCTATGAAAAAGTATAAATTAATTTTCTTATTTTTATTTATTTTATTAGTAGAACCAGCCCAGCCCTCGCCCTCGCTGCAAAAACTAAGACTTGTCTTAGATTGGTTTATTAACCCTAATCATGCCACACTGTTTGTGGCGGAAGAACAAGGCTTTTTTAAAGAACAAGGTTTAGAAGTAAGCCTTTTGAGCCCAGCCGATTCAAGCGAGGCACCTAAACTTGTTGCGGCTCTACAAGCTGAGCTTGCGCTTGTCTATGAACCAGAATTTATCGATCAAATTGAGCAGGGCTTACCTTTAATAGCTATTGGTACACTGATTGATAAACCACTTAATTGTCTGCTGGTACGACAAGATGGGCCTATTCAGCGTCTTGCTGATTTAAAAAATAAAAAAATTGGCACAAGCGGCGGCGGGATCAAAGTGCTCATGCTGAAAACCATGCTTCACAAGCAAGGTTTAAGTCTTCAAGAGGTCGAGCTCATTCAGGTTCACCACAATCTGATGCAAGCGCTCTTAGCAAAGAAAGTAGATGCTATCACTGGTGCCATGCGCAATATTGAGGCAGAACAGCTAAGCGTTTTAGGCCACAAGCCTTTGCTCTTTTTTCCAGAAAAAAATGGCGTCCCGCCTTATAGCGAACTCATTTTTGTAGTAAATAAAAATATGTTGCAGCAAAACAAGCTGTCTTCCCTGAGAGGTTTTTTGCTTGCCTTGAAAAAAGCAGCGGCCTATTTAAACAAACATCCTGAAGCCTCTTGGCAAGCCTTTGTAAAAAAATATCCTGCTTTAAATAATGAAAGCAATCATCGGGCCTGGCTTGCTTCTCTTCCTTATTTTACAAAGCATCCTGAACGTTTTTCAGCAGAAGAATGGCGTGCATTTATCGCTTTTATGAGGCAAAATGGTTTAATAAAATCAAAGCAACACCTTTCTAATTATATTAATGAGATGACAACATGAGTGGTAAGTATTCGGTTAACCCCTTACTCTGTCATGCCAGCACGCTTTTAGCTGGCATCCAGGCTTTTAAAAGCCCTGGATTCCGGCTTAAAGCATGCCGGAATAACAACTTCTCCAGATTAACCGAATACTTACCATGAGCGCTAATCTAACTCTTGTATTTTTTTCTCTATTGAGCCTTTTTTTTCTTGGCTACCTTGCCTATCGCTATTTTACTCAAGGTAAAACCCGCTATCATTTTGAAGCTGCTTTTCAAGGCCTCAACCTGAGCACAGAGCAATTAAAAGAAAGGCTGGTGACACAGAGTGCCCATTTACAACAAACTTTTGCAGACCGCTTAAATCAATTTAGTTTACAACAGGCAGAAACCTGGGCTCATTTAAAAGAACAGCTTCAAGAGGCCTTTTCAGAACAACGCTCACGCTTCGATAAACATCAATTAGAATCCTTCAAAATTTTGCAAGAGAGCCTACAGGCCGGACTCAATGAAACCCGAACACAGGTAAAAGAAGCCCTTCAGGATTATGGTCAAGGCGTTAATAAACGCGTGGAGCAACTCACACTCACGACCGATCAACGCCTCAAAGAAATTAATCAGCAGGTTGAAAAACGTTTGATGGATGGTTTTGAAAAAACAAATGAAACCTTTAGCAATATTATTAAACGCCTAGCCTTGATCGATGCTGCTCAAAAACAAATTTCTGAACTGTCGACCAATGTCGTCAGTTTACAGGAAATTTTAACAGACAAGCGCTCACGCGGCACTTTTGGCGAAGTCCAACTAACAGCTTTAATTCGCAATGTACTTCCTGAACAACAATTTTCGCTGCAACATCAACTGAGTACCAATAAACGGCCAGATTGCATGCTATTTCTGCCTGAGCCCACTGGTAATATTGCTATTGATGCTAAATTCCCTTTAGAAAATTATCGTTTATTAATTGCTGGCTCGCTCTCTGAACTTGAAAAACGCCCCATTGAACAACAATTTCGACAAGATATTCGTAAGCATATCCATGATATCGCAGAGAAATACATTATTCCTGGAGAAACCGCAGATGGTGCTGTTATGTTTATTCCTGCGGAAGCCATCTTTGCCGAAATTCATGCGCACTATCCGGAACTCGTAGAAGAAGCTCATCGTGCTAAGGTGTGGATGGTCTCACCGACAACCATGATGGCTATTTTAACTACCGCACGCGCTGTTGTGAAAGACGCAGCAACTCGTAAACAATTACACCTCATTCAAGAACATTTACGACTCTTAGCAAATGACTTTCGCCGCTTTCAAGAACGTATGGATAATCTAGCCAAGCATATAGAACTCGCGCACACCGATGCTGAGCAAGTTCATACTTCGGCTAAAAAAATAAGCCAACGCTTTACTTCTATCGAGAAAGTGGAATTGGAAGAAGGTACAACAAACTAATCACGCGAATTCCTTATCCGGAGTTCGCGTTAATCCTCAAGCACGCCTTGCTTTTCAAGTATTCCTAGACGCATAGCGAGTAAGGTGAGTTCGACATCGCTTTTAATGCTTAATTTTTCAAAAATTCGATAACGATAGCTATTAATTGTCTTGATGCTCAAGCAAAGTTTATCCGAAATCTGCTTGGTTTTCTGACCCTGCGTAATCATCAGCATAATTTGCAATTCACGTTCGGATAAAACATCGAGAGGAGAAGCCTGATCTTCTAAAGCATAGCGTTTGAGGGCTAATTGTTGAGCAATTTCGGGGCATAAATAACGTTCACCGGCATAGAGTCGGCGGATGGCTTTCAGCATTTCCTCGGCATTACAACCCTTTGTGATATAACCCGCAGCCCCGGCTTGCAATAAACGCGAGGGATAGGGCTCATCTTCGCAAACTGTCAAGGCAAGTACTCGAATCATGGGATTATGACGCAGCATTTTCCGAGTCGCTTCGAGCCCCCCAATCCCCGGCATCTGTAGATCCATAATCACTACATCAGGAGCCAATTCTTTGGTTAACTTGATTGCTTCTTCTCCCGTACTGGCTTCCCCTACCACCACAAGACCTTTGGCATCTTGTAGCAGACGTTTTATTCCTAATCTTACTAAGTCGTGATCATCCACCAAAAGAACTTTGATCAACTTGAAATCTCCGTAAAATCGAACAACCATTTTTAAAACCAAAAGCAAGCTTTTGATTTTAACCCCATTATGCAGTGTTACTAGAAAAACCAAGCAAAATCACTTTATTATAATTATCTTGGCGGAGAGAGAGGGATTCGAACCCCCGGAGCCCGCAAGGACTCAACGGTTTTCAAGACCGCCGCTTTCGACCGCTCAGCCATCTCTCCCTTCTGACCAGAGACACTTACCTTGTTTTATCATTTTTTGCAAGTATTCTTCATGTGATTGTTGCTCTTCTGTTGTCGCTTGAATAATAATTTTTTGTCTTTTTTCATTAATCTGCGCTAGCGGTTGTTGCTCAAGGAGTTCCGCACTCTGATCTAGCCCATCTAAAATACTACGCTGTCCTTCGGTCATGGACAAATAAACCTGGGCCAATAAGTAGGCATCTAAGAGAGCACCGTGGTATTCGCGATGTCTATTATCTACGCCATAACGTTTGCAAAGCGCATCTAAATTATTACGCATTCCGACATGTAATTTTCTTGCGAGCGCCAGCGTGTCGAGAATACGGCAATAGGCCGTCAAGGGTTTCCAATTTTTTTCACAGCGCTGTAATTCATTATTAATAAAACCAAGATCAAAGGGAGCATTATGAATAATTAATTCAGCACCTTGAACAAAATCGATGAAATCTGAAGCAAGATCAGCAAAAAGAGGTTTATCGACCAGAAAAGAGCGCTTGATTCCATGAATAGCTTCTGCACCCTCATCGAGGTCGCGTTCTGGATTGAAATAGCAATGATATTTTTTATGAGTCAACTTGCGGTTTAGCAATTCGACACAAGCAATTTCAATAATACGATGTCCCTGCTCAACCTGAAGACCTGTTGTTTCAGTATCTAATACAATTTGACGTGACATACTCCATCCTGCTTTATTATTTTAAAAAGTGATCGATGGCTTTTTTGGCTAAGGCATCGACTCGTTCATTTTCTGGATGTCCATTATGCCCGCGAACCCAATGCCATTTAATGTGGTGACGCCGCGTTTCCTGTTCGAGTTTTTCCCACAAGTCTGCGTTTTTTATCGGCTTATTTCCCGAATTGCGCCAATTGCGTTTTTTCCATGAGGCTAGCCAAATAGTAATTCCTTTTTGAACATATTGAGAATCAGTGAAAAAATCAACTGAACAAGCTTCTTTTAAGGAAGCCAAGGCTTCGATTGCCGCTGTCAATTCCATGCGATTGTTCGTTGTATCGCTCTCCCCGCCTGAAATTTCTTTTTCGCGATGTTGATAACGCAGTAAGGCAGCCCAGCCGCCTGGACCAGGATTCCCACGACAGGAACCATCTGCATAGATATAAACCTGTTTCATTTTGCATTCCGAACAGTTGGCCCAGGAATACTAGTTGGAATTCGCATATTGGCAATACTTTGTTTCCAACGCAAACGAATTGGCGTAAGCGGAATAAACTTAGCTCGAGCCATTAAAACGTAAAGCGCCCCACAAGGCAAATGGCAGGTATTACCCACCCACTCAAGAAATTGTAACTTTTTTAAGGAAGAGATGTTTTTCATAGGCGGACTATACAAAGCATTGCGCTGTTTCACCAGCTCAAAATCAGAAAGATCTAACCATTTTTTCAAAGTGCCTGGTTTGATAGAGTGCATACCGGGTAAGCTTGCTTTCTTCGAATGAAGTATTTTACTGAGACCCCATAAACTGTAGGGATTAAATCCGCAAATAATGAGATGTCCCTCGGGTTTAATGATACGGCAGGCTTCTGAAAGCAATTGTCGTGGATTATCGACCAACTCCATCGTATGGGGAAGAACAACCACATCAATACTTCCAGAGATAACCGGAAGCTCATAGAAAGCACTCTCAATTACTTTTATCTCACTTTGTTTAGGAAAGGACAGCGGTGTAACGAGAGAATGGCAGGACAAGGCTAGGGTTTGGATCAGCACATTTTGCTGCGGAACACCAATCAACATGAGATGCTTGCCATACTTTCCCGATAAAAAAGTCTCTAAAAGATTTTTTTCTGTTTGTAAAATAAACTGACCTATTCCCTGATTAAGCCATTGATCCCATTGGGCTATTGAACGATGTGACATTCTCCTTCCCCCTTACTTGGCAAGTCTTTTTGGTTTTTGTATAAAATACCAGCATACCTCTCGGATCTATCAAAATTTAATATACATTTCTATCCAAAACAATAACTTGACCTCCCTTAATTTAACGGTACCATAGGGAACATTAGTTCACTGGGGTAGCCTTGAACAGGACTCGATGACTCACTGATGCTTTAACATCATACCTCGGACAATCTGCCTCTGGAAGGAGGTATTGCGCTTACTTGAATGAGCGTCTCAGATTTCTAAAGAATAAATAAAATTGGCTTAAGCTAAGGAAAAATCGTGCTCCCAAAAAAGAAGCTTTTATGGATAAAACAACTGGTGAGTATTTTATTTGGCTCACTTTTAATCAATCATCTTTCCTATGCTTCTTTAACGCAAGAAGGTATCCAAATTTATCAAAAAAATGACGGGGCTATCGTCAAAAAAGCAACCGCTGATGATGTCCTGCGCTATCATAGCGCCGATAATTTATGGGATGTGCTACGCTCAGAATTTACGCTCTCTTCTGAAGAATATAATCCAGCAGTTCAGGAAAATATTGATTGGCTAATGAATGATGGAGATTTTTTAACTCGCACCTCCCTACGAGCAGCCCCCTATCTCTACTTTATTCACCAGCAGGTAAAAAAACGCAAGCTACCCATTGAACTCGTCCTGCTCCCGATTATAGAAAGTGGTTATAACCCTTTTATTTATTCCACCGCTGGCGCTGCTGGTATTTGGCAAATCATGCCAAATACGGCTACAGGCTTTGGCATTAAGCAGGACTGGTGGTATGACGGAAGACGGGATGTAGTCGTCTCTACGCGGGGAGCTCTCGATTATCTTTCCTACCTTTTTGACTTTTTCGACGGTAATTCTTTACTGGCTATTGCCGCCTATAACTCTGGCGAAGGAGCGGTCATGTCTGCTATTCGCCGTAATATCCGGGAGGGCAAAAGTACCGATTTCTGGTCCCTTCCTCTGCCTCGGGAAACGCGGACCTATGTCCCGCGTCTGCTCGCCTTAACTTCTATTATTGCTCATCCTGATCGCTATCCCATCCATTTTCCTCCCGTACGCAATGCACCCTATCTCGCGCAAGTTGATGTAGGCGGACAAATTGATTTAAAACGAGCCGCTAGCTTCGCTGGTCTCAGTTTAAAAAAAATACAACAACTGAATCCCGGCTTTAATCGTCTAGTCACGCATCCCAATGGACCCTACAAACTGGTCCTACCGATTGAAAACGTTGAGCAGTTTATGGCACATTTAGCGACCACCTCACTCTCTCAGCATATCGATTGGACACAATACCAAATTAAATCAGGCGACACCCTGGAATTGCTGGCTAAACGCTTTAAAACAACCTCCTCTGTTCTTCGGGAAATTAACCATCTTCAGGGAGGACTGAAAAAAGATATGAAATTAGTGATCCCCAGAACGATCACAACAGTAAAAGGAAAGAAAGAAAAGCTAGAGGAATTTACTCAGTTTGTTTCAAGCAAGAAAGACAGTAAAACAACCCTGAGTGAAGGGAAAAATTATACTAAGGAAAATATGCAAGCCGGGGATACGCTTTATATGATCCGTCAGGATGATAGCATGAAGAAAATTGCTAGCCATTTTCATTTGCCGGTCAAGCTTATTTTTGCAGCCAATCAACTGCCGGCTTCTGCTGTCCTTCATCCCGGCGATCAATTACTCATACCCACTCATTTAGTCGAAGCAGGCGCTTACGCTTCCACAAAAACTTCTCCACCGCGGAATCTTGCTCCCGGCGATACCCTTTATATGATCAGACAGGGAGACAACATAGAAAAAATCGCAGAGAAATTTAAAACCACAGCTGCTGCGATACGGCTTGCTAATTTGATGACAAACTCTACTCTCAAAGAGGGAGATCACTTGATCATCCCAAGCCATTTTGCTCAGCTTAAAAATCAAGCTCTTCCTTCTCGAGTGTAACAACCAGACATTTCTTTAAAAATTGCTATTTAAATGAAAACACTAGCTTGCTTTCCATAGTCTATACTTAAAAAGAATCTTTCCCTCAATGAAACGGGGTATTGATATGCTATTGATTAGACTGGTGTTTATATGTCAACTACAGACGAAATAAGACTTCGAAACTTAGATCTTAGAATTACCAAAGAAAACACTCCTTTAGGCGAAAGAGTAATAGATATTGAGGTTAAAATTACAGATAAAAAGCGCAGTGAATTTTTAAATCATTTTAAACAAAAAAATATCTCCTGGAGAACGAATTCTTACACAGGCTTAGTTCAGGAAGGATTAAGCAATTACCATTATCATAAAAAATTTATAGAAAAGCAGGCAGAAAAAAAGAATGATCCCCTTACTAAGCTCATGAAAATGATACAAGCTTGCCTTAAACCCTGCGCGCAATTAGAAAGATTGATAAATAATCCTCCCCGCTCAAAAGATTGTTTTGAACAGCTCGCCGATTTAAAAAAGGCTGTAGAAAGTTGCAAGACAGCTTTAATTGAAATTTTTACTTCCCACGAGCCAGAAGGTCAAGCTATAAATATACTGGAAAATAATTTCGATCAGTTTATAAAGCAAATTGAAGCATTTGAAAAAAGTCCTCCTACAGCTCTTGAACTGCAGCAATTATTTTGTAGTCAAGATGGCGCTATAAATGGCTCATTGACAATTCAATCCCTGGGTTCCTTTTTAGCAAGCCAATTACATTTTATTACGGGGTATGGAATAGATGAGGTTTACCGAATTACCGATCAGGCTAGCCAAACCACCGATCAGGTTGACCGAACCACCGATCAGGTTGACCGAACCACCGATCAGGCTGGCCAAACCACCGATCAGGCTGGCCAAACCACCGGCAAGGTTGACCGAACTATCGAGAATAGAATGACTCAACTTATCTTTGTTCATCCCGCCATTAAAGAACTCTCTGATGTAAAATCGCATTTAGAAATAAGAACTCTCTCTGCACAAGGTGCGCGTACAGAAAACAGCCAAATCCCTATACCCGGTGAACTACTTGATTTAATTGAGGCACTCGATGATGAAGAAGAGGAGCAAATAGAAGAGAAAGAAAAAGAGCAAACAAAAGAGAAAAAAGAAGATTTAAAATGGCTATCATTAAAACCCTACTTAAATCAGTTTAAAGATGTTGAAGAAGTAAATAAAATGCTTTTTTTGCTATCACCGGACAATACCGACAAACCTTTCAACAACCCGGCCTTTAATTGGACCTGGCATGGCTTATTTGTCTTAGGTAGTGTGCTTGAAGTACTTACTTCAAGTATACATATGGCACTCTCAATTTTTTCCTTTGGCGTAGACATCTTTCTTCTTGGACCAATCAATAAGATCTTTGGCTCAAGCTTTTCAAGTGAAAGATTTGATAATTTGCTTACTCGAGTGCATTCTAAATTATCTTTTGCAACCTTCTGCAAAAATAAATTACGAGAAAAATACACGGAAACTTATAAGCCTGACGAAAAAAAATTCTTTGATAGCCTATGGAAACATACCCCACACAATTTTCTTTTTTCAGCTCATGAAACAATAGATACTGTTAATGAATTAAATGCGTATATATCTTTATATTCCGGTCATCGCTCTGCACGTATTTTTCGTAATTGGGTGAGCGGAGTAGCAACCGCTATACTGAACTTAGGCAGTGAATTTAAATATACCTTTACACCTTCAAAGCCCCATTATCGACAACTGACCTTTAGAGAAAAACAAAAAGCGATTGCTGATCAATACAATGAGTTAAAATCACTATTTAATGATGAAAAACAAAAAATATTTGGAAATAAAGTAACAGAAGCTTTAAAGCAAAATGAAGCAGAAGCAGCGACAGAAAAAAAAGAATCAGAACAAGTAGTCCAGAAAAGCCAAGCAGTACAAAAAGATGCTTGGACTCCCGGAAGACCCTGGACACCTAATGAATTTTCATCTTTTCTTGATGTGCCTGAAGAAATATTAACAGGCCTTGCGAATCAATTCATTGATAAAATGTTTAGACATAATCCTGGAACTGCTACTTTTTCATTTATGTTATCGCTAGCTACTTTTGGTGTTTTAATGACACCGTCTAGTGCAAACACTAAACTAAAATATATGGGATATTTTGCAGAATGGCTAAGCAAGCATTTTACAGGTAAAACCATTGCAGAGGGATCGATGCCAAAGCTTGTCTCAGTTTTTTTACAATGGAAAATAATGGTTTTAACCTCAGAACTTGGTGTAGAACTATCTCATCTGAATGTTGATTTTTTGCGAGCAACTTTTAAGGATCTCGATCGCATGGCCTTAATTATTGTGACCTTAATTGCTTTAGGAAATTCCTTACAAATTTTTAAATATTATCCTATTTTAACACAGGATTTAATTGATCCAAGCGCCCATCCTTTGTGGGATAAAACCGCTCTTTTAATCCCTCACTTAATAAATAGTTTTGGAGAAGAAGCTGCTGAGTCAAACCAAGGCAGCTTTCCTTTACGCTATGTGGAGCAATTAACGCTTGGTTTTAAATCTATATTAATGTCACAATCCGCTTTAGAAATTCATCCTCGAGAAAAAGTTTTAGATATAGATAAGATTATAAGGCGTATTCTGGATCTAGCAGAAAAAAGAGAAAAAACGGAAGCAATAAAAGCAGGAGCAGAACCAGAAACAGGAGCGACAGAAGCAAATGCAACAGCAGAAGCAACAGCAGAAGCAGCAGAAGCAACAGCAGCGGTAGCGACAGAAGCAGCAATTGAAGAAGTTGCTACTTTACTGGATCTCAGTGACACTCAAGCTCCGAACCCCGATGCACAGCGACAATATGAAGAGTTAATTCAGATCTTTGAAAATATTGGTTTTAATCCGCTGACTACTCTAGCCACTAAAGAGTTTGATAACACAGTTACTGGAGACTTAAGACAGGCCCTTTATGTAGTAAATCAAATGGAGGGTATAAAAGGCGGTGGCTTTAAAACAATAGAAGAGGCTTGGTTTTTTTATGATTACCTTGATGAGCAATTTGATGACTATATTAAAGAACGAGATAGCTTAGGTTTTCCTATCAGCGAAGAATGTTTTTTAAAAGAGCGTTATTTAGCCAATTTTGATAATAAATATTGCAATAGCAGTCTAAGCGGTATACTCAGATTTATGAGTATTGTTCCACTTTACCCTCTCACCTTAACATGGCGTCTGTGTAAATATATTTTTTCCTATTCTCCTTATGTGAAAAATGAGGTCAGAAATAGCTTTATTAAAGATGCGGCCATGTTAATTCAACTGCCCATTGCTTGTTTGCGACTATTACGCACGGCTGCAAGAGCTAGCAGCTACAGCCTTCGACCTCTATTGTTAACAGCAGGCATTTTAATTGCCTCTCCTGGGCTGCTAACACTCTGCGCCCTCGGTTGTAAAAAGGACGCTCGCGAGATTGTAAGTGGTCTCATCATCTATACTACCGCTATTCGTTTTCATCGCTTTAGTGGAACAGGTTGGCTAAAAACCTTACAAGCAAAATTGGCTATGCATTGCAATATGAGCCAAGAAAAAGAATATTTAAAATTTTATGAAGACAGATTGCAGGAAAAATTAGATAAAAATGAAGGCTTAAAAAGTGACCACAGCCAATTGACAAAGTTAGTAGCTAAAAAAGAAAAACAAAAAAAATCACCTCATAAAACTAAGTTCTTCTCTTCTGCTAAGTCTGCTAAGTTAGTTGAACAGGCTCGTATTATCTCAGCAAGTTCTTTGGAAGAAAAACACAAAGCAACTAAGTTAAGAACTTTATTCGAGCATTCAAGCAGCTCTGTAGTGGAAAAAGCCCTCCCAAGACAAAAACAAGCAGCTAAAAAAAGATAAGCAGCTATACTCCCAAGCTTACTCCAACTAGCCTGCCTATTAAATAAGTGAGACAACCTGCCACGCCACCAATAGTCAGCATACGCAGCCCACCAAAAAGAGCGCTTAAATTAGTAAAAAGACTTAAGGTAGCGCCAATAATAAATAGAGTAAAAGCTGTTAAACTGATGCTCAACATGACATTCCAAGAATTATTCCCAAACAAAAAAGGCAATAAAGGAATGATCGCGCCAAAGGCAAAAGAAAAAAAGGAAGAAAAGGCCGCGCCTATTGGCGAACCCAAGTCTTGCGGATTTAAACCCAGTTCTTCGCGCGCTAGGGTGTCCAAGGCTCTTTTAGGATTATTAATCAGGTGCTCTGCCAATTCTTTGGCTTCTTTTCTGGGCAAACCGCGGGCTTGATAAATACAAGTTAACTCAGCAGCCTCTTCTTCAGGATAGAGCTCCAATTCTTCTTTTTCTAGGGCAATTTGGTATTCAAAAAACTCTCGCTGAGAACGCATCGACACATATTCACCAGCCGCCATGGAACTGGCACCGGCCAGAAGACCAGCAATTCCCGATAGGATAATAATATGCAGATTGCCACCACCGCCCACGATCCCAAGAAGCAAGCTCATATTCGATACTAGACCATCATTCACCCCAAAAACAGCTGCACGCAGGTTACCAGCCGTGCTCAAACCCTGATGTCTTTTTTCTAATTTAGCGCTGCCTGGCATCGGTGTATGATTTAATGAATGCTCATCGTAGACAGACATTCCTCGAACTTTCATGGCAGCCAAGATATAACGCAGTTGTTGGATACTAAAATATGTTAATAACAAGCCAACCAAACGGGTACGGAGGCCGGGGCGATAAAGAACAGGCAGCTTGTGACCAACTTTTTTTAGCTCCTTTTCCCACATTGAAGCTTGCTTCTCAGCAGCTGCAGCCAAATCTTGAAATAATTTTTTTTTGGTAGCATCCTTTTCCTGATTGGCTACGATGAGGTACAAATGAGCCGAACCCTTTTCTTCAAGCCAGTTTTTTAAATAATCCATAACCGTTCCGTTGTTTATTTGTCCTTTATTGAATGCGAGTCAGCCTAAAATGGTGGAGTCGAGGAGGATCGAACTCCCGACCTCCGCATTGCGAACGCGGCGCTCTCCCAGCTGAGCTACGACCCCAGTTCTTAATGATGAAAGGGATCATATTACGCATTTTTAAGAAAAGCTAGTTCTGCTTGTGTAGAGGAGCGGCCGAGAGCCTCATTCCGCTGAGGAAAACGGCCAAATTCCTGAATAACCCGAAAATGGGCATAGGCATAAGCAAGAAATAATTGATAAACCTGGGTGGTTTCTGTCATGGAAAGAGAAGTCAAATTTTGATAAAGACGGATGGAATTTTCTTGGAGGTTTACTTTTTCCGCATGCACTAAGGGCATATAGAAAAAAATGCGCTCGATGAGGGTCAGCGAATGATCTGCCTTTTGCTCAAGACCCTCTAAACAGAGGGCTTGGGCCTTTTCATCATAGGAAAAAGCTTTTTGAGAATTTCGATAAATATAACGTGGAAATTGGTCTAAAAGAATAATCAGGGCCAAACGGCCTCTTGGGGTATCTGCCCAAGCATCTAATAATCCGGCCTGAGCCTCCTCGAAATCCTGACCAAAGAGTTTGATGAGTTGAATTTTTACCTTTTCATTTTCGCCAAACCATAGATTAGTCCGATTACTCGCTGGTAAATCTGCATAGCCCGCATCACCAAACCAAAATTTTAAGAGCTCATGAATACGGTCGTCCGACATAAAACACCTCCTCACCAATCTTTTATCAGAGAGGCTCTGACTAAATTTAGAACAAACTATTTTGGCATTTCTACACTTTTAGCATAACATGAAAGAGAGCTATTCTGAAATGTGAATCAGCGTGCCAAGAGGAATAAGCTCATATAAATCAATAATTTCTTCATTAGTCATGCGAATACAACCCCGCGAACCAGGCTGCCCCATCGCGACCTCTCCGGGAGAACCATGGATATAAATATATCGTCTCATTGTATCAACCAATCCCAGACGATTTTTACCTACTTCTAAGCCGCTTAACCAGAATATTCGTGTTAAAATCCAATCTCTTTGCGGATAAAGTTCCTTTAAAGCAGGAGAATAAATTTCGCCGGTTGGTCTTCTTCTCACAAAAACAGTATTCGCCGGACAATCCTGTCCTATTTTAGCACGGACAAGATGTTTCCCTCGCGGCGTCTTTTCACTACCGAATTGTTCTCCTGCGCCATTCTTAGCAGTTGAGATCAGATAAGTCCTTAATTGGAGCTCATCATCATAAACCTGCAAGCGCTGCTCGCTGATGCTAACTTCAATACGAATCATTACTAGCTTCCCAAATATCCATAAACGAGTACAATAGCATACCTTTCATTAGACTAAAGGACTACCTCATGGGCTTTCTCAGTAATAAACGCGCCTTAATTGTGGGCCTCGCCAGCGAACGCTCTATTGCGCACGGCATTGCCTCCGTCATGCACCGTGAGGGAGCAGAACTGGCTCTAACTTATCAAAACGAAAAATTAAAAACACGCGTTGAAGAAATGGGGCGAAACCTCGAAGCTGCTGCTGTTCTGCCCTGCGATGTGAGTAGCGATGAGCAAATCACTGCAGTTTTTGAAAATCTGGAAAAAACCTGGGATGGCTTGGATATTATTGTTCATTCAGTTGCCTATGCGCCGGCCGATCAATTAGAAGGGGATTACCTGAACGTTGTCACGCGCGAAGGCTTCCGGATCGCACATGAAATTAGTTCCTTTAGTTTTGCTGCCCTGGCAAAGGCCGGCAGTAAAATGATGGCAGGCCGACAGGGCGCCTTGTTAACCTTAACTTACTTGGGTGCTGAACGCGTCGTCCCTTTTTATAATGTGATGGGCTTGGCCAAAGCGAGTCTTGAAGCTAATGTGCGCTATCTTGCTGCAAGTCTTGGACCGCAAGGCATTCGTGTGAATGCTATTTCCGCCGGACCAATTCGTACCCTGGCAGCTTCCGGCATCAAGAATTTTCGTAAAATGCTTGCTTTCAATGAAAAAGTGGCACCGCTTCGAAAAAATATTAACACCGATGAGGTGGGGAATGTCGCTGCTTTTCTCTGTTCAGACCTCGCTTCGGGGGTAACCGGCGAAAACATCCATGTTGATTCCGGCTTTCATGCTATTTCAGCAATGCTTTTAGAAACAGAAGAAATAACTCATACGACTAGTTAACATGCCTCTCGCTCTCACAAAAAATAAGTCTGTGTTTTCAGCCAAGCCTTGGTACAAACGCTTTTCTTGTACGATCAGCTACATTATTTTGATTGTTATGATTAACAGCATTTTTGTCTATGCGCCTTATATCAGCATTCATGGTTCGCTTATTTCTTCAGGCGATCTGGTTGTAGGCGCTGTTTATATTCTGCGGGATTTTGTTCAACGTGAAATTAAGCATTATGTGATTTTAGCTATGCTGCTGGGTTGTTTTTTCAGCTATGCACTCGCTGAAAAACAAATTGCAATCGCAAGCCTGAGCGCTTTTTTCATTGGTGAATTTATTGACTGGGCTATTTACTCCTTTACTCAAAAACCACTGTCCCAACGCTTACTCTTATCATCAGGTGTGAGTGCGCCAATTGATTCTGCTATTTTTCTGTATTTAACAAATATGCTGAATCCAGTCGGTTTACTTGCTTTAACGCTGGGGAAATTTTCTGGCATCATTGTGGTTTGGTTTTCCTGGCGACTCCGCAACAGGACAGAAAACAAGACAGCTGAATTGAAGACTGCTTGAAATTTTATTTAACTGTGATACATTCATAGCTTGTTAAATTCTCGTTGTTATTCTGCGAACTTCGCCTCTCCGCTTCATTACTTGCCATCCTGAGCATGGCCCTGTCATCCCGAGCATAGCCTTGTCATCCTGAACGAAGTGAAGGATCTTATTATTTTATAGTAACAGATCCTTCGCTGCGCTCAGGATGACAAGACTCTCTCAGGACAAGACTCTCTCAGGACAAGGCTACACTCAGGACAAGGCTACACTTAGGACATCATACTCGCTCAGAATAACAATCTTATTCAAATCAATTTTTTTCTGGAGCTTTCTCATGAAAACACAACAAGCTGGTTTCTCATTAATTGAATTAATGATTGTTGTCGCTATTGTCGGCATTCTCACCACTCTTGCTCTGCCTTCGTATCAAAGCTACACACGGCGCGCACGTTTCACTGAAGTAATCGCAGCCACAACGCCCTTTAAAATGGCGGTTGCTCTCGCTCTGCAACAAGGCTTCAAGGTAAAAGAATTAAAAAACAATTTCTACGGCATTCCGCCAGAACCCGAACCTACGCTCAATTTGGCTAGCCTAAGAGTAGAAAATGGTGTTATCACTGCAATTGGAACAGAGCGCGTCAACAAAGCCACCCTCATATTAAAGCCTAACCTAGACGGCAGTCAGTGGGCAATGAGTGGCTCCTGCCTAAAAAATGATTTATGTGAGCTTTAACATGAAAGAAAATATTTTCTCTGCTCTCCCTGAAGAATCACTTGTTCAATTTGTTGATCGACTGCTTGCTCATGCCCATCAGGAAAGCGTCTCCGACATTCATATTGAACCTCAAGAACATAATACGCGCATTCGCTATCGTCAACATGGCCTGCTTTATGAAAAGGCAGAGATGCAACCGCAGTGGGCTTCGCAGCTCATTGCCCGCTTAAAAATAATGGCTGATCTCGATATTTCAGAACGTCGTCAACCACAGGATGGACATTTTAAAATAAATACCCGAGACCATCGCTCGATGGATGTGCGTCTGAGTTCCTGCCCAACCCTCCATGGTGAAAAAATTGTTTTACGTCTTCTGGATAATTCAAAGCTCGTTTTTGATTTCGCTAACTTGGGTTTGAGTAGCCGACAAAAAGAACTCTTTTTAAAAAAGCTTTCACAACCCCAGGGACTGATTTTGGTCACCGGGCCTACTGGCAGCGGCAAAACTACAACACTTTATTCTGCCCTCGCTTATTTGAATGTGAAAGAAAAAAATATTCTCACCATCGAAGATCCTGTTGAAATTCAATTGGAAGGAATCAATCAAGTGCCGCTCAATCGCAAACTGGGTTTAGATTTTGCTACCGCTCTCCGGGCTTTTTTGCGCCAAGATCCGGATATTATCATGGTTGGTGAAATTCGCGATGCCGAAACAGCAGAAATTGCTATTCAAGCTGCGCAAACAGGTCATCTGGTTTTATCAACCTTACACACTAATAGTGCCGCTGAAACTGTTAGTAGATTGCTTTCCATCGGCATTCCTTCCTATCAATTAGCACAGACTCTGACTCTCGTTGTCGCGCAACGCCTGCTTAGAAAAATCTGCAGGGCCTGCAAGCAAGCTGAAAAGCCTGGCTGCGAGCAGTGTTATCAAGGCTATAGCGGACGAATTGCTATTTTTGAATGTCTTGATCTCAGTGCTACTCTCCTGCAACTACTCACTCATTCCAGCAATAGCCAATCTTTCATCAAAGCTGCTCGAGCTGAAGGATTTCGAACACTCTGGGAAATGGGTTTGGAAAAAATACGACAAGGCGAAAGCAATTTTACTGAACTAAACAGAGTATTAGTAAAATGAAGAAACCGCTCTGGCTTTTTAGAGAAAGCATCACCACAGAGGAGATCTTGCATTTTCTCAATCAATTAAATATCTTAATTTCAGCTGGTCTCAGTCTCATAAAAAGTTTAGATATCCTGATTCAAACAAATCATAGCAGAACTTTCCGCAGCCTCATTCTAAGCCTTCGAAGAGATTTAGAAACTGGCAAAGAATTTAATCGCTGTTTGCAGCGTTTTCCTAAGCTTTTTGACCGCTTCTCTTGTCAGCTTATTTATATCGGCGAACAAAGCGGCTCGCTAGATCGCGCACTCCAAAAAGTCTGTTTCTATAAAGAAAAAAGCCAAGTGCTGAAAAAGCAGCTCAAACAGGCTTTGATTTATCCAACCCTGATTTTCCTGAGCGCCTTCATTAGCGTCCTGATCTTACTCCTTTTTGTTATTCCTCAGTTTGCTTCTTTATTTGAACGTTTCCCAAACAAAATACCCTTTCCCACTCAGGCTTTAATACAACTTTCTCTTGGACTGCATCAGCTTTTGCCCTGGCTAGGACCGATTTGCTTATTCAGTCTCCTTACCCTTTTTCACTTTCGATCCTCCCTTTATCTTCAAGCCTCTTATCAACGCCAGCTCTTTCAACTACCAATGGTCCGCAAATTTGCTTTAAAAATAGCACTCGCCCAATTTTCACGAACACTGGCCCTCATTCTTTCTGCAGGTTTACCCCTAGCAGAAGCTTTAATGATGGTAGCCCAGCTTTCCTCTTTCGACGAATTTAGAAAAGGAATTCTCAAAATACATGCGGGTATCCAAGCGGGAAAAGATCTAGCCTCTAATCTCAAACTTAACCCGCTCTTTCCTGCCTTATTAGTTCATTTAACAAAAGTAGGAGAAGAGTCTGGCACTTTGGAGGCTATGCTCGAAAAATTTGCTGAACTCACTGAATCTGATTTAGAACAAAGCTTCCAGTCGCTGAGTCGTTTATTAGAACCCTTGATTATAGCGATACTTGGTGTTTTAATCGGTGGAATAGTCATAGCCATGTATTTACCGATTTTTCGCCTAGGGACCGCTCTTTAATGAATATGAGTCTAGGGGATCCAAGTTCTAATTTTTATTTTATCTCCTTTTTGGAGACCCATTTCGAGCTTTTTTTATTCATCGTTGCTTTTTTTTCTTTATTTATAGGTAGTTTTTTAAATGTGGTCATCTATCGTCTTCCTCGCATGATGCAAGATGCTTGGCAAGAGGAATGCCGACTCTATTTAGGCTTGAAACCAGATTCCCCCCAATTAAAACCCCTGTCGCTAGCCTTACCCTTTTCGCATTGTCCAAACTGTAAAAAAACGCTTAAGCCTTGGCATAATATCCCGCTCCTGAGTTATCTTTTTTTGAAAGGTCACTGTGCTTATTGTCAGGCTTCTATTTCCTTACGCTATCCTGGCGTTGAACTGCTTACCATGCTTTCTTCTGTCTATCTAGGCTGGCATTTTGGCCTCAGCTGGAATCTCTTAGCCGCGCTTATTTTTACCTGGATCCTCATCGCCCTCACTTTTATTGATCTTGATTTTTGTCTTTTGCCTGATGAGCTGACCTTGCTCTTACTCTGGCTAGGACTTTTCTGTAGTCTGTATGGTCTTTTTAACGATAGCCATGAAGCAATCATCGGAGCCATGGCTGGCTATCTTATTTTTTTCTGTATTGAAGGTCTCTTCAAAAAAGTGACGGGTAAAACCGGTATGGGTCAGGGCGATCTTAAATTGCTTGCCGCTCTCGGTGCCTTTTTAGGTTGGCAGCAACTCCCCTTTATCATTTTAACCGCCTCCTTGATTGGCGCACTTTTTGGACTCTCCTTTATGCTTTTTAAAAATCACTTTAAAAGCCTTCCCCTTCCCTTCGGCCCTTATTTAGCCCTAGCCGGCTGGCTGAGTCTGATATGGGGGAATAATATTCTTTCAATTTATTGGCAGTGGATACTCGGGTAAAACTTTATGCTTGTCATTGGCTTAACAGGTGGAATGGGAAGTGGTAAAACAACTGTGGCGGAGCTTTTTGCAAAGCAAGGCGCCCCCATTATTGATGCCGATCTCATCGCGCATACACTCACTGAAAAGGGTAAACCCGCTTGGAAGAAAATGCTCAGTTATTTTGGTCCTTCCTTTGTCAAAGCAGATCAGAGTCTAGATCGTCCTAAATTGCGTGAACTCATATTTAATGATCCTGAAAAACGTCGCTGGCTAGAACAACTCTTGCATCCTCTTATTATCGAAGAAATAAAAAAAAAGCTTCAGAGGCTGAACCACCCTTATTGTATCGTTGTCATTCCCTTGCTCATCGAGACAGGTCCCTATCATTTTATCAATCGTATTCTGGTTGTTGACAGTCTCGAGGAAACTCAAAGACAGCGACTGAAGACACGCGATGGAACAAAGACAGCCGACTTTCAAAAAATAAGCGCCAGTCAAAGCAGCCGCGAAAAAAGATTAGCAGCCGCAACAGATCTCATCCATAACAATGGGAGCTTAGATGAACTCGAAGCAGAGGTCGTGAAATTACATCGGCTCTATTTAGCTTTTTAATATCGAAAAAAATCGTATGATCCTGCCTTTCCTAAGCTTGTACAGGCAGCAACCGTAAGTAATTCGGTTAACCTGGAGAAATTGCCATTCCGATTGTCATTCCGGCATGCTTTAAGCCGGAATCCAGAGCGTTTAAAAGCCTGGGTGCCAGCTTAAAGCGTGCTGGCATGACAGAGTGAGCAACACGCGCAACCGTTATATCTCATTGATTGTAAACATAAATTGACTAAAGACCTTTGTTGTGGTAATATTTTGTACAGTTTATTATAAATGAGCACTTTATGCCACACACTAGGAAAACAAGAAATCTGCATGAAGAAATGAAAGAAGAAAATAAGCCCGATTACCTATCAGCATTACCTGATGACTTTTTCGGAGTTTATTTATTCTCTTTCTTAACTCCCTCCGAAGAGGCGCAACTTGCTAAAACCAGCCAGCGCTTTTTTAATTTGCCCGAAGGTCGAAAAGCAGTCCGCGAAGAAGTCCTTGAATTTAATAATCAGTTAAGACAGCTCTTATGGTTTGTTGCGCATGGCAAAAAACGTCAGGCAGAAGCTCTCATTTCACAAAATCCTCTCTTGTTATTAGCTGAAGCACAAACAAGTGATTTTTCTTATTATTATCGGAATGGAAAACGCTATCAACGACGTATTTTAGGAGCTCCCTTGGGAATCGCCTTAGGGGCAGAAGATGTTAATTTATACGATAAAGAAGGAAAAAAACTTCTGGGTGAAGGCATGGTTGAAATGATACTGCGTCATCTAAGAAGACTCCCCGAGGGCGAAGAAGTCATTGCAAGACAAATGCTGAAACAATTTCCCAAGGGTTGGGAAGCGCGAGAAAAAAAGAGACAGGTCGCTGATTTACATGCCTTACTTCAAGTCCGACAGGCCATTAAAAATTCTTCCTATAATGCAGACTGCCAAGCCGCTATTCTAGAGTTTATCAATCACTTAGCCCCGAAAGCCCTCATTACTGAGGGAAAACATTGGAATGCAAACTTGCTTCAATCAGCCTTAGAGCTAGGTCATCTGGGGTATTTTCATGATCCCCGCAAAGATAATTTATATTATAATTTTATCGTTGCTTATATCCAAACCTTGGCGCCCGCTAATTTCGCTATGGCCCAGGCGCAAGGCTTAAAAGAGCTTCTAGATCAGGGCAAATATTTTAAGCGCAAGTTAAAATATCTTCGCAGTGCAGGTGAATACTATCCGCTTTGTTCTGAACCTGGCTCTCGCTTAGGTATTGATGCTTGGGTTGATCCCTACCAAGGTGCTATTGGAGGTAGCGCTCAAGCCTCACGCTGGGGGCTAGGTCGTGACCTGCCTTCGCTTTACTTTCAAAACTATCTTGAAGCCAAAACAGCGGTATTGCAGCAAATCATCGCACAGCTTAATCATCCTTCTCGTCGCTGTGTAGTGATGTAAGGATAAGATGCTGTCATGCCAGCATTCCCATGACAGCATTCCATCGTTCAAAATAAGGTGTTCACTGCCCCGGCTAGTTCTTTTGCCTGCGGAAAGAGATAGGGCTTGGGATAAGAAACCTGAATGAGATAAAGACCCTGCGGCGGCGCTGTTTCTGCCGCCATTCGACGATTACGCGCCTGAAGAACTTCTTTGGCCCATTCTGGCTTTTTCCAGCCGGCGCCAATCCGCATTAAAACGCCGGCTATATTGCGCACCATATGATGTAAAAAAGCATTGGCCTCAATTTCAATAATCACCAAATCAGCCTCTCGTCTAATTACCACCTCCTTCACCTGGCGCATGGCGGTTCTGGAAGAACATTCTGAAGAACGAAAGGAAGAAAAATCTTGCTCTCCTAAAAAATAAGGAGCAGCTGCTTGCATAGCTCTGACCTCAAGCGGATAGTAATGCCAGGTAACTCGGTTTGAAAAAATAGCAGGACGAATAGGATGATTATAAATGAGATAACGATAACGACGTGCTACAGCAGAAAACCGAGCGTGAAAGCCATAGTCTACCGACCGAGCCCAGCGTACAACAATTTCAGGCGGGAGATAGGCATTCGCTCCCCAAATCCAAGCATCGGGATGTCGCTTGGCCTCGGTGTCAAAGTGAACTACCTGCGCTGTTGCATGTACTCCCGCATCCGTTCGACCCGCACAATAGAGTTTTACCGGCTGAGCAGCTATTCGAGACAGGGCAGTCTGTAGACAGTCTTGAACAGTGGGTAATTTTTTATGAACCTGGGCTTGCATCTGCCAGCCATGGAAAGAACTACCATCGTATTCAACACCAAGCGCAATACGCATAAAATCTTAGGATATCCTGTGCAAATTAGCTAACAATCTGTTAGCTTCCTGCTTTTGCTCAAAGCTACCCTGCTCGATCACATTATGTAAAATACTTTTCGCTAAGTTTTTTCTATCTGTTTCAAGATAAGCGCGTGCTAAATCTAATTGTGTGCGGAGCACATCTTCACCGGCAATGGGTTCAATATCTTTACTGCTGATTGTAAAAGCAAGGCTGGTTTTGCTGGGACTCAGAGCAGCTAGAGCGGCAACCGGAATAGGAGCACCGTCCCGCTTCGAAGGCGTGCTGGAAAAAACCCAAAAGAGCACAAAGAAAACGAAGAGAGAGCAGCCTAGGCCAATTAAAATAATCATTTGATACCTCTAAATCATTTATCCAGCACTATTTTTGCGATTCCTGTTCAATTGCCTGCACCCAAGCACTAATTAATTCCCCCATGAGCTCTGGCTTGACTTCCTGAGAAAAATGAAAGCCCTCACCTAAATCTCCTATCTCCAAATGAGGAAGCGTTTCCTTAGCCCACATGATCGTAGAAATAGTGGTAATAAAACCAGGGACAGAATAAAGCAATAACTTGGGCACAGTCGACTGCCTTAATTTTTTTGAATATTGCGCAATGAATTGATCCACCTTACTTTTGCCATCCCCTCGTGGCAATTCCTTGCGATATTGCATCAAGACCCTGCCAATCCCTTTTTCGATTTCATCAACCTGAGCCAAGGGCTCTCGATAATGTTTCATTTCCTGAGCTGTGAGTTGATTCATCATGCTTTGCGGTAATAATTTATCAATAAAAAAAGTAGCATTGACTTTTAAATCGTCTTTATTGGCTAATTGTTGTAATTCAAGTAATTGTTCTTGATAAGGCAAAGATAAATCATCTCCTTGTAGAGGACGTAAAAAGGATTCATAAAAAACCAAGCCCTTACAATTTTCTTGATGACGCATTGCATAATCAAAGCCAAGAAGTGAACCCCAGCCATGCATCACAATAATTAAATTTTTTAAATTTTTCACTTTAATAAATTGTTCGATATAACGAAGATGATCTTCAAGGGTATAAGCAATATTGGGCTTGCCTGATTTTCCCATCCCAATGAGATCAGGAGCAATACAGCGTCCGAGCGGCGCCAAAAAAGGAATAATATTACGCCAGACATAAGAAGAACTCGGCATGCCATGCAAAAGAAGAATCGGATCACCCGAACCCGCTTCAAGATAATGAATTTTTGAATCTAAAACCTCTGCATATTGTGAGGAATAATTCATTTCAGCCGTCTTCTCCTGCATGTCATTCTCCTTTTACCATCGATTAATTTTCTACTAATCCAGCGTCTCTGAGACTTCTGCAAAATCAAACAATTCTCGCAATAAGACAGAAAAGGTTACAAACTCCACATTCACCGATGTTTTAATATCGGCAAGCAAACTTTTCCAACGATGGATAAATACCTGCTGCTCATTGAGCCAGGCCTCCATCCGTTCTGCAATCGAGGCCTTTCTCATTCTCTTTTTAGCAAACATCAACACATTAATGCTTAAAATACGCTGCACCAGATCTAAATCATCGCGAAAACTGGAACGCCCCAACTCACCCCATTGAGTCTCGAGCAGATAGGAGCCAATCGCTTCACGCAGCCATTTAAAATCAAGAGCATTACCTAGCATATAATACGTTTCAGCCACCTCATCGAGACTAAAATGGCTTATACGAGAGGCTTCTACAATATCCAGTACTGTAAATAGTGTATTACAACTAGCAACACGCAGCGCTAAGCTGTCCGGCACGCCTTTCTCGATCAAAGAACTGGCTTCCACATTTAAGGTTTCCAGATTAACTTCCGGCAAAAGCTCCGGCAGTTTCTGAATCAGCTCTGCAACCAGTGGCCTAAAAAGATCAATTGCTTTTTGTATATCCATATCGGATTTACGATTACGCAAGAACCAACGCGTACTCCGTCGAATTAAATAATAAAGCTGTAACATGACATACTGTTGGGTGTGGATATCTACCTTCGTATCTAAGGCTTCCATTTGAGGCCACAATAAACTGAGCTCAAAAATACTTTCTGAAATAGTATAAGCACGCACCACGGAGGCAACCGAACCACCGGTTTCTCCTTGTAAGCGCTCGACAAAATTAATACCCATATGATCGGTAATACTTTTGCTCAGCTGGGTCGCGATAATTTCACGACGAAGACGATGCTGCTTCATTTGAGTAAAATATTTTTCACGCAGTAAACTGGGGAAGGCCGTCATGAGATTTTTGAATAAATAAGGTTCCTCCGGCAGATCACTTGCTAAAATATCTTGCTTCAGAAAGAGCTTGCAATAAGATAAGAGAACGGCTATTTCTGGCCGCGTAAACAGTTTATTATTGGCCTTGCGGTCTAAAATAACCTGGTCATCTGGTAAGAATTCTAATTTTCGATCCAGACGGCCCCGCTTTTCGAGTTCCAACATATAACGTCGAAAAATATCCATTGTTTGTTGCGTCACAGCGGATTCTAAAGCGAGAATTTGCGTTTGTTCATAATTATCACGTAAAACGAGTTCAGCCACCTCATCTGTCATTTTGCCTAAGAGTTCATTGCGTTCTTCAAGAGATAATTTATTGCTTGCCATCAAACTATTTAATAAAATTTTGATATTGACCTCATGGTCAGAACAATCTACCCCCCCCGAATTATCGATAAAATCAGTATTAATCAGGCCGCCCTGCAGTGAATACTCAATTCGTCCCAACTGCGTCAATCCTAAATTGCCGCCTTCTGCTACGGCGCGTGCATTAAGCTCAAAGCCATCGACACGAATGGTATCGTTTAACTTATCTCCGACATCTAAATTCGTTTCTTGACTGGATTTAACAAAGGTACCAATTCCACCATTCCAAATTAAATCGACTGGTGCTTTTAACATGGCACGGATTAATTCAGCAGGCACCAGGTGATCCGCTTTAATTCCAAGAGCAGCCTGAACCTCCGGTGAAATAGCAATGGCTTTTGCTGAGCGATTATAAACACCACCGCCTTTAGAAATGAGTTCCAGGTTGTAATCCATCCAGGTAGAGCGCGTTAAATGAAAAAGTCGTTTGCGTTCTTCATAGCTTACCAAGGGATCCGGATTAGGATCGAGAAAAATATGTATATTATTAAAAGCACCGATGAGCTTCATTTGTTTGGATAAAAGAACGCCATTACCAAACACATCTCCAGCCATATCCCCAATACCCATCACCGTAAACTGATCTTTTTCGGGGTCAAGACCCAATTCACGGAAATGTCTTTTGACAGAAACCCAGACCCCTCGAGCGGTGATACCCATTTTTTTATGGTCATAACCAGCTGAGCCGCCAGAAGCAAAGGCATCTCCCATCCAAAATTCATATTCTTTGGCAATGCTATTAGCAATATCAGAAAAAGTTGCCGTTCCCTTATCTGCTGCAACAACAAGATAGGTATCCTGATCGTCATAACAGACAACCTCATTAGCCGGTATAATCTTGTCGCCTTTAATGTTATCTGTTAAATCGAGCAGACCGCGAATATAAGTTGAATAACAATAAATAGCTTCTTTTTGAATTTCATCTCGATCGCCATCAGTCGGTAATTGCTTAGGGAAAAAACCACCTTTAGCACCTACGGGCACAATCAAAGCATTCTTGACCTGCTGGGCCTTCATTAAACCCAATACTTCTGTACGAAAATCTTCACGTCGATCTGACCAGCGAATACCACCACGAGCAGCCTTGCCACCCCGTAAATGCACGCCTTCCACGCGAGGAGAATAAACAAAAATTTCATAGACGGGTCGCGGTAAAGGAAGATCTGAAATCAAGGCCGGATTAAATTTAAAAGAAAGATAGGGCTTATCGGTTGTCCGTCCCAAAGCATCGGTTTGTTTTTGAAAATAGTTGGTTCGAATGGTCGCCATCATGACTTCAAGTAGGCGTCTCAAAATTCGATCTTCATCGAGACTCGCGACTTGATCAAGCGCCGACTCAATTTGACTGATTAATAAAGCAACCTGTTGAGGCCGCTCTTGTGAGGTATGAAGCGGCGAGAAACGTAGCTTAAAGAGCTTGATTAAATCAGAAGCGATAGTCGCGTTGGTAATCAAGGCTTGTTCTATATAATTCTGACTAAACATGAAGCCTATTTGACGAAGATATTTTGTATAAGCACGTAAGACTACAATTTCTTTCCAATGAAGTTGCGCTTCAAAAACAAGTCGATTAAAGCCATCATCTTCAATGCTATGATTCCAGATGCGGACAAAGGCTTCTTGAAAAATGTCACTGATTTTTTCAATGTCAATTTCCTTGGGACTAACATAAATCATATCGAAATCATTAATCCAAATAGTGCGACGACTCTCCTTCAACTTAATCTCGTGAGGACGCTCGGCCAATACACGTAGGCCCATATGCTCAAGTGTCGGCAAGACATCGGATAAGACAATAATTTGTTCAATATGAAAAAGTTTAAAACGTAAAATTTCCGCTCCGCGTTCACTATCTTTAATAAAAGACATGCCGAGTGGTTGCTCTGGAGAAAGGGTCTCAATTTTTCGAATATCTTCTACCGCAATTAAAGGCGAGCAAGATTCAGTGTAACTCGCAGGAAAGGCTTTATTATATTTAACAAAATACCGGAGGCCATCGGCTTCTCCAAAAGTTTGAATGAGTCTTGCCTTTAATTCATCTGCCCAGGAACGCGCAGCTGCAACTAACTGCTGCTCGAGTTCTGAAACATCGACCTGTGGTCGACTTTTCTGATCAACCCGCACATTGTAATGAATACGTGCTAATACCGAGTCCGAAAAATAGGTCGTATAGGTTGATTCAATGCCTCCAAAAGCACGCATCAATACTTCTTGCATGGTATTACTCAGATCGGTTGTGAAAATTTCTCGCGGCACATAGACAAGACAGGAAAAATAGCGCCCATAGGCGTCGGGACGCACAAATAAACGAATGCGTTTGCGTTCCTGCAATTGAACAATCCCGAGGGTCAGCTCCATTAACTCCTCATGGCTTCCCTGAAAAAGATCATCTCGTGGCAGGGTTTCTAAAATATGTACGACCTCTTTGCCATCATGACTATCCGGTGGGAAACGGAGATCTTGTAAGATCTTAGCGACCTTATGACGCACAAAAGGAATTCCCCTGGTATTAGAGTGATAGGCACTTGAAGTATAGAGGCCAATAAAACGTCGCTCACCAATTAATTCTCCCTTTTCATTAAATCGTTTTACACCGATGTAGTCCGTGTAACCGGGATGATGAATAGTTGATTTCGTATGGGTTTTCGCAATAATCAAAATATGTTTTGATAAGGCTATTTTTCTTGCCTGCGGCGGTAGTTCAGCATAGCGGCGCGCGGCACGACCACCCGCTTTGTCGCGCAACACACCTAGGCCCGAACCCGGAATCATTTGGAGGGCGCGATTAACCCCATTACCGATTAATTTATAATCCCGACAACCTAAGAAACTAAAATTATTTCCAATCAACCATCTTAAAAAAGCTTTGGATTCGGCTATATCATCGGTATCTAGCGGCGGCGGGTTATTTTCTAATTCGTTAATGGATTCTTCCATTTTTGCTATCATATTACGCCAGTCTGCCACCGCTAAGCGCACATCACCTAAAACATGCTCGATATTGAGAGCGAGTTCTTCTAAAGCAGTATTATCAATAATACGATCAATTTCGATGTAAATAGGTGCTTCGGTGGTGGCCTCCTTGTTCGTCGCACCCGTAGGCAAAATATCGGTAATACGATCATGAGCATCACGCCTGACCTTCAAACCACCTATGTGAATCACGAAGTGTACTTGATAGCCTAAGCGATCTAATTCCATGCGAGCCGAATCGACGAGAAAAGGAATATCATCATGCGAAATTTCAACGATGGTGTGCGGCGACTGCCAATGGTCTGTTTCTAAATAGGGATTAAAAACTTTTACCTTCGATTCGCCTGGTTTACGTTGATAAATATGATTCCATTGCGATAGCAGAGCACCACATAAATCATCAATAGAACGTTCTCTTAAATCTTCCACAGCACAGGCAGAGAGAAACCGTTGCGCAAAGGTTTCAAGCAAAACAGCCTGTCCCTTCGGTAAGCGTTTTTGAAAAAAAGTTAGTATCAGATCAATTATTGTCTGGCGTTCATGATCGGCTCGTAGCGCCATAAAAATCTCCTTCTACCATCCATCCCCGGCAAGGGGAATAAGATTATAAAATTTTACACACATTATCTCGCAAATACGTCGGAAGAGCATCAAAAGAGTGCCTGCTCTCCCCTTTTAAATATTTTAGCCTTCCTAAGGCTGCAACTGCCAAGGCCTGTGGTAGGCACAGGGGGTCGTTTTGGATTGGAAAATTTATTATACAGTTTTTTAATTCAGAATGATAAACTGACCATGCATTCCCAACACCCTGCCAAGGCCTTGAATTATCAAAGGTATTTTCTATAACCTGAGAAAGCTGCTCGGGAGAATAGAGACCCTCGGGCGAAAGCAACTCGGCAAAACCTTCTTGGTTAATTTGATAAGCCCCCCAATAAATCTCATTCATACGAGCATCCACAGCCACCCCAAGCTGTTTCCAACCATATTCTTGGTAAGCTGTTTGGGCTAAAGCCGCTAAAGAGGAGACATTGATAATGGGAAGTTTGCGAGCAAAACCGAGAGCCTGAATCGCACTGGCAGCAATACGAAGACCAGTAAAACTACCCGGACCACAACCCCAGGCAAGGGCATCGAGAGCAGCGAGTTCTTTCGCTGCGGTTTCTTCGATATAAGAAAGAAGATAGCTTGCCTGCTGTAGAGGAACAAGTTCATGACGTATGCGGCTCTCATGATCACTGAGGAAAGCAACAGAACAAGCAGATGAAGAGGTATCAAGAGCAAGGATTTTCATGGAGTCGATTTATTTCCACTCTTTTTCAAGGAATTGTAATTTTCCCTCGACCTCGGCCCATTGATCTGCATCCGGAGGCGCTTCTTTGATGCGATTGATATTAGGCCATTTCTCCGATAATTCTTTATTGATATTCAAAAAATTCTGATACTTTTCAGGCAGATCATCTTGAGAATAGATTGCGTTAACTGGGCATTCTGGTTCGCAGAGCGCGCAATCAATACATTCACTGGGATTAATAGCAAGAAAATTAGGACCTTCATAAAAACAGTCTACCGGACAGACTTCGACACAATCCGTATATTTACATTTGATGCATTGCTCAGTTACAACAAAGGTCATGGTTATTGTCTGTCTTTAAAAGGTTTATAATTCTGGTGCCTAGGGCCGGAATCGAACCGGCACGGAAAAATTTTCCGAGGGATTTTAA
>CAYXNR010000025.1:0-26397 GCA_964466595.1 uncultured Coxiellaceae bacterium
AAAGCGCCTAATCCACCCTACCAAAAATTAACCAGCCCGCACTTGTGTAGATACCTTTAAGCCGGAATCCAGGGCATTTAAAAGGCCAGATGCCAGCTAAAAGCGTGCTGGCATGACGGTAGGTAGCGAGGCAATTTACTTTAGTATACTTCTAAAGTTTTTACCCAATGGCCGGGTTTCCATTCCCAACTGGTGCAGGCGGTTCCGGTATATTGAGTGCAAGCCCAATAACTTTCTACCCAGGCCACACCCTCATAAGCCACTGTTTGTCCTGCAACATTTTCATACTGACAAACCCGATGTTCAGGAACCCAAGCATTCTTATACCAACCCGATTCGATGGTAAAGCAATTGACATAGCCATCTGGTGTTGAAATCTCTTCTTTCGCTGTTGGTACAGGCGATACAATCATTGGGCGTCCCTTCACATCAGCAGGAGAAGGAGCGGGACTGGTGATGTTAGGTGAGGCTGAATTGATGGTGTTGTCCTGCGCTTTTAGTTCAGTATTTGCAAATAAAGTAAGAAATAGTACAAAAAATATTCTATATATACCCATATAGCCTCCTGGCAAGTAAGCAGCTCTCTTCTTATTAATATATCATTTTTCACCAAAACTGGCCAACCTGGGGTATAAAACGCGAATTCCAGATAAGGTGTCGTGCCAGCATGGCATTATTGATACCTTAAGGCCGCTCTAGATGCCAGCTAAAAGCATGCTGGCACGACACCTTATCTAGAAATCTAGAATTCGGGAATTCGGGAATTCGCGTTATAAACCAATATGGCTTATAAATTAATATCCTGAGAAGTAATTTTAATCGTTTCATTGCTGCGTTCTGCAACAAGTAAGGTATATTCAGGAACCTCAATCCAAGTAGTTGAATCATCGGTCAAAGGCTCAGAGGCAATAATTAAACTGCTCTTCTTGCCGCCGCCTTTCATTTTATACTCACTGTCATATAAACCGTAGCTTTCTCCAAAGGTATACCAAAGAGAATGATAAGTCAGATGCGCGCCTTCCTGTCTTTCTAAGGGCAGCCAGCCATAATCAAAAACAAAGCGAGTTGCCGCAATAAACTCACCATTGGTAATAAAGAGATTCACGGGGGAATTGACCACAATGTTGTGTCGCGAGCGCACTACTTTGAGTATATCAAAAGCCTCCATTAAGGCTCGAATAATTTCTTCTGTTTTATATTGTTCTGAGAGATGCGCTAGGCGTGATAAAAACAGAGCATAGATCCATTCACTATCAGTCGTGCCCGAAATTTTTTTTTGATATTCGGGTTTAATATATTCCAATAAATCATATTTCATCTTATTAAAATCATAGAGGGCGCCATTATGGGCCAAAGCAAGATTGGCATCTCTAAACATAAAAGGATGCACATTTTGCGTCGACACAACTTGACGATCACTATAGGCCACGCCACGAATATGAGCGACAAGACAGGAGGGCATCATTTTTGCTGCCAAATTTCTTAAATTTTCATCATAAAAAGGAAGATGAATCGTTTTATAAATATGCGGTAACTTGGCGTGATGCGAAATAGAATCCCAGGCTACCATTCCAAAACCAGCTAAATTTAAAAGATGGGCCATGAGCTTAGGATGATAACTTTGTTTGACCAGTGAATTATCTGGCTTATATAACAAATCTTCTGCAACGATGGGTTCGCCTAAATAAGAAAGAATTCTGCACATAGCTTCTTACCTATTATAGATTTCGCTATTAATTCGAATATCCAATTTTTCGAGATATTGTACTAAGAAAAAAAACGATTCGACGATGGCATCAAAAATTTTATACCAGAGTTTTATATTTTTAACTTGTATTTCATCTAGCTGTGCTTTTTCGAATTTCAATAAAATAGTTCGCTCACAGGTAGTATAATTCACTAAACTCTGTGTTGAGCCTTCATCAATAAATACTAAGGGACAAAACAAGGAGAGTGGACCTAAAATAGAAATCTTGGCCACTTTATTTTGTTTAATCAGACTAGATTGAACTGCTCCCTTTAATACAAAAAAACAAGAAGCGCGCTCTTCTCCTGCTGAGATCAGTGTACAGTGATTCGTGGTTTTTATTAAATCACCTTGACAGAAAAGATCATCAAAGGAGGCAGCGGCAAATACTGCCTGCCACTCCTGCAAGTCCATTCCTACTTCTTCAAGCGTAATCGCAGTCGGCTTGCTCAGTGATTTAATTACTTCGCCAAAGATCGAGCGTTTCGTCATTTCTGTATTCAGCATGAATTCGCTGATTTTTGCTGTAAGTGTTTTAATACGTTGGCTAGCATTAGCAGCCAATTCACACATGATTTTATATTTTGTGCTGGGATAAAATAAGGACAGCAGCTCGAAAAATTTTTCGGGAATCAATAAACACTTCGTCTCTTTCTCAGCAAGCATCGAAGTCGCATGCCGATCTTTGAGAATAAGGCTTGAGCCTCCAAAGAGACGACCGGGAAGTAAGGAAGCTAAATTGCTGATACCCTCACCTACAATTTGTCCGGCAATAGTAACTCTACCTTCTAAAATAAGATAAATCCCAGCACTTTTTGTACCTTGCTTGATGATGAGTTCACCCGGTGCAAAAGAAATAATTTTGCTATGAGTAAGCAAGAGCTCGAGTTCCTGTGCCTCGAGGCTTTGATAGAGCCTAATTTTTTCTAAGTTATCTTTCAATTCCATACTTAACATAACTCTTCCTTGCTAGTAATAGCTCCGCCCCACAAGGCGCATTGCTCCTTCACCACCTTGGACAAAGACCCGAGCTTAGATTCGAGTTGTCTTAAAAGCAGGGCATCATTTTCTTTTTTGATCACAGCTTCCTGTAGTTTTACAAGATAAGCTGTGTTTTTTAAAAGCCGACCGTAGGGTTCTATTTTATCTAGAGTCGAGATGATATCGTTTTCAATCGTCTCAGAAACTAAAGTTTCCGGTCGAATAATCAGACCCTCAAAACCATAGCGAGCGGCCTGAAATCGATTATAGCCATATAAATAATAAAGATCCGGCGATAAGATTGCCGGTCTTTCTGTTAATAAATAGCAGCAAAGCGTTTGCACATAGGCAACCAACTGAATTGCTTTTTCAAGTGTGAGAGGAACATCACAAACGCGAATTTCTACGGTACCGAATTCTGGTTTGGGTCGGAGATCCCAATAAAAATCTTTCATAGTCTTTGCTATTTTTAATTTTCTCATCTTCTCGAAATAGACAGAAAATTCCTGCCAATTTGTAAGATAAGGTATGATGCCACTCAAGGGAAAAGAAGGGAAAAGCGTAGTCCGCGTGGAATGATAGCCGCTATCTTTTCCCTCAAAAAAAGGAGAAGAAGCACTGAGGGCAATCAGTTGTGGCACATAACGCGCTAAAGCATGTGTCAAATAAATTGCTTCATCGCCGTTCTGACAACCAATATGAATATGTTGCCCGAAGACAGTTCCTCGCTTGCATAGATATTGAAAACGATCTGATATTTTTTTAAAGCGCGGATTAGGAAAAATTTTGCAAAAAGACCATTTCTGATAAGGATGGGTTCCGCCTCCACAAATTCTCATTCCGAGCTTTTTAGCTTCTTCCACCAAAAATACCTGCATCTCTGTTAATTCTTTCTGCATGCTCTTGGCTGAAGAATGAATGGAGGAATTAAGCTCAATCATGCTTTGGGTTATTTCAGGTTTGATTTTTTTATGATAGGGACTCGTTTGAATAGCCTGAATCAGTGTTTTCGCGCCTGATACTAAATTTTGCGAATAGGGGCTGACAATTTGTAATTCTAATTCTACGCCTAAAGATAAAGAAGAAGAGGACTTAAATGGTAGGCTGCTCATAGAGGCTTCCCTGTGAGTGGATCTCATCATCCACTTTAAGACTCCAAGCCTTATTATAACATTTTCAGCTATTTTATTGGGTGAATGCCTTTTTTCTCCTAATACTTTATAATAATAAAAGAATCAGCAAAAAATCTTACTCAGGAAGAGGTAATGAAATCATTTTTCAGCCAGTTCATCCCTGATTCTATTAAGGAAAATGCGCTGAAGCATTCTTATGCTAAAAATCTTGTCCGCTCGGCCTTTATCGCGAGCATTGCTACACCGAGTTATGCCCTGCTTTATTATTATCTGCATTTTTATCAAGCAAGTTTTATCATTTTGCTCGTGGGCTTCATTATTACCAGTGCTATCTTTTTACTCAGACTACCGGGCTCGCTTATTTTGGCTCGAGAGCTTATCCTACTTTCATCCTTTCTCTGTCTCACCTGGCTGTCTTACCGTATGGGCGGACTCAACGCGCCAACTAGTTTTTGGTTGATCATGCCTCCGCTGTTGGCGATTTTTTTTGGGAGCATTCTCGAGGGCTTATTATGGAGTTTTATTTGCTTTGTCACGATTGTCATATTTTTCTTGCTAGCCTACTTGCAAATACCGCTACCTGCTTCGCCTGTTACTAAACCACTCCTTCTCTATACAGCCTCCTTGGGCGGTCTAATTGTAATTATTTTTTGTTTGGTTTATTTTTTTGAGATTGGAAAACGAGAGGCGGCTCAAGAAATTCTCAGCGTTAATAAAAAAATTCAACTTGCCAAAGATAAGGCAGAAAATTTAGCTAAGAAAGCGGAAATAGCAAACCGACTGAAAACAGAATTTTTAGCAAATATGTCTCATGAGCTTCGCACGCCGCTGAATGGGATTATTGGCTTTACCGAATTAATCTGTAGTGGGAAAACAGGTCCGATTTCGAATGAGCAAAATGAATATCTGCATGATGTCTTAATCAGTGCTCAACATCTTTTACAATTAATTAATGATATTTTGGATTTGACTAAAGTGGAAGCTGGGAAAATGACTTTTTCTCCGGAGCCAGTCAATCTTTTTCAGCTCTCAGATGAGGTGACAGAATCACTGAGTGCCCTGATTAAGGAAAAACATATTCAATTCACTGTTGAAATCGACCCTGTTTTAAAGCATATGGTTATTGATCCGCTTAAATTAAAGCAGATTATTTATAATTACTTATCCAACGCAATTAAATTTACTCCCGAAAACGGGAAAATAAGGCTCCGCGCTTATCCTTTTGGCGTCGGTCATTTTAAGATAGAAGTAATTGATAATGGCATTGGCATTCGTGATGCCGACTTAAAAAAACTCTTTGTTGAATTTCAACAACTCGACTCGAGTCTTTCCAAAAAATATCAGGGCACAGGCCTAGGTCTTGCCTTAACGCAACATATCGTCGAAGCTCAGAGAGGCTACGTCGGCGTAGAAAGCCAATTTGGAAAAGGCAGTAATTTTTATGCAATTTTACCTTGGGAATCCTAGCACAATATTTCATTCATTTTGTAATACAAGCTTAGCAACCATAAATAGTTTAGGTAAAATAGCAGCCCATGACTAATGCAAAAAAATATTTTTATCTTGCTTTACTTATTCATTTGCTCTTATTTTTAAGCTTATCACTTGAATGGTTTTTTGAGCCGCTTCTTCGTTTTGAAAAAAAATCGGAGCGTTATTTACCTGCCTATGTTGAACCTGAACCCAATACGGCAGGAAGTACAGCAAGCAATAGTGCGAAAACAGCGAGTGTCAAACAAAATACGCTACAAACAGAGGAGCCTAGCAAAACCCTTCTTGCCCTGAAAAAGCAGGCCAGCCAGCCAAGCTTAGCAGGCGCCGTGTCTTCGCCACAGCAGCTAGCTCATTCGAGTGCCTTCATTCAGGCTGAAAGTTTAAAAACAGCTAAGCCTCAGGATGAACCTCTACTGAAGGAATTAAGCCGGGCCACTGCTGCCAAGCTTCATTATCCTCCGAAAGCAGCTGCCTTTCGAATTAGAGGAACGGTTATCATTCGTTTTCTCCTCTTGCCAGATGGTCAGGTCAGGGAAGTTTCTCTTGTCCAATCAAGTGGTTTTGCCATTTTAGATGAGGCAGCCCTCCACACCATTCAGGCTATTTCACCCGTCAGGGATGTTAATCTTTACTTAAGCAAACCCCGCTTTTTACTGGCTGGAATCATCTTCGACTAACTGTTCATCTATTGAACAAATCGATATTTTTTGGTAGAATAATAATCACTAACTGAGTGATTTGTGCAGCATTTAGGCTTCGTTTCAGCTAAAAATTATGACATGATGCTAAGGATCGAACTTAGGATAAAATATGATAAAGACCACTACACAAACGAGATTCTTCACCGCCGGCTATCCGCTTATTCTTATTAGTTTATGTGCTGCCTTTCTTTTTTATAAATATATCCTACAAATCTATCCGAGTACGATCACCGAACAATTGATGGCTGAATTCAATTTGACAGGAGCAGGCCTTGGTAATCTGGCAGCCACCTTTTATTATTCTTATATGGTTGCCCAATTATTTGTAGGTGTCATTTTAGATAAATATAGTACCCGCTGGCTAGCCTCAGCTGCCATTTTTAGCTGCGCCTTGGGAACCTTCATTTTCTCCCAAACCCATTCGCTGTTTATTGCAGAGTTGGCACGTACCTTAATGGGTGTGGGCGTGGCTTTTGCCACCATCGCTTACATGAAAGTTGCTGCCTCTTGGTTCGCACCACAACGTTATGCTTTTATTAGCGGTCTACTCGCAACTGCTGCTATGGCTGGAGCTGTTTTCGGACAAGGCCCCTTGTCTTATGCCATTAGTTTATACGGCTGGCGATCCAGCTTAGCTAGCTTAGGGATAGGAGGCTTGGTCTTAGCAGCTTTATTTTTTTCAATCGTACGAGACAAGACCTCAAATCACCATTTACTAGCAAGCCAGGTAAGCTTTCAAGATATTTTAAGTATTTTTAAATCGAAGCAAAATTGGCTGCTCACTCTCTATGCCGGTCTTGCCTTTACGCCTATTGCTGTTTTTGGAGGCCTCTGGGGCAATCCTTTTTTACAAGAGGCTTATGCAATCAGCAAAACCCAGGCAGCAACCCTCGTTTCCTTGGTTTTTATTGGTTTTGGTCTAGGTAGTCCTATTATTGGTTTTTGGTCTAATCGGATCAGCGACCGTCTTCAGATGATGTTCTATTGCACCCTCCTTTCCTGCGCAGCTATCAGTGTAGCCTTATTTTGGTCTGCTCTGCCCATTTGGCTTTTAGCTTTATTACTCTTTGTCTTTGGTTTTTCTCTCGGTGCCTTCATGATTGTTTTTACCTTAGGCAAAGAATTGAATAGCGCCCTTTTGACTGCAACTATTATTGCTATGATTAATGCCAGTGATGGTATTTTGACAGGTCTAACTGAGCCTGCCATCGGTAAACTCTTAGACTGGACTTGGGATGGAACCATCCTCCATGGTATTCATTATTTTTCATTAAATAGTTACTATATGGCTCTTAGTACGCTGCCGATCTATTTAATCTTAGCTGCTGGCCTCCTACTCTGGCTTAGAAAAACAATTCATCATCCTGAAAAACAGGCTGGAAGAATAATTAATATGCAAGGCGAGGAACTGTATGAATAAAACGATGGGTGGCATTTTATTGGTAGCTGGTACCACTATCGGCGGCGGCATGCTGAGTTTACCGATTACCACAGCGAAAAGCGGTTTTTTCTATTCTACTCTCTTATTCATCAGTTGTTGGGCTTTGATGACCTTCACTGCCTTTCTCACGCTGGAAGTTAATCTCTGCTTTCCGAAAAACAGCCATATGATTTCAATGGCAAAGCATACCCTAGGCAAACCGGGTGAGTTGATCATGTGGACGGCTTATTTACTGCTTCTTTATTCTGTTGTTTCAGCCTATATCGCCGGTGGTCAAGATATCTTTCAAGGCTTATTACAAGGCTTAGGCTTCAAGGTTCCAACTGCTTTGTGTGGCCTTGCCTTTGTTCTCATCTTTGGGGCTATTGTAACCCGTGGTGTACGACAGGTAGATTTGGTAAACCGCTTTCTGATGTTAATTAAGCTCGGGACTATTTTCTTCTTGATTATTTTTATTGGCAAGCATGCGACATCAGAAAACTATTTTCAGGGTAAACTGCCCTTTGTTTTATCTGCTGCCTCGATGGCTATTCTTTCCTTTACCTTTTCTCCACTCATTCCTACCCTACGCTCTTATTTTAATGATGACATTCGGCAACTGCGTTGGGTCATTTTTTTAGGCACCTTGTTACCCTTAATTTGTTATATCGGCTGGAATGCAGCCATTTTTGGGAGCATTCCTCTTTTAGGACAGTATGGTCTAGAACGTCTGCTGCAACATCATCAACCTATCACCGGCCTCTTAGAATCTTTATATTATTATGTACCCAACGCCAAGCTTGCCCTCATTGCCAAGGTATTTACTTCAATTTGTATTTTAACCGCCTTTGTCAGTGTGACACTCAGCTTGTCTGACTACCTATCCGATGGCTTTAAAATAGCGAAGAAAGGCTATGGCAATATTTTTATTATGACGATGACCTTCCTGCCTCCTTTATTGGTTGCTAGTTTTTATCCACGAGCCTTTATTTTGTTTCTTAGTTTTGCAGGTTTATTTTGTAGCTTTATGTTTGCCTTCCTGCCCTCGGTCATGGCTTGGGTCTGCCGTTACCAAAAGAAGTTCGTCATGCCCTATCAGGTGATTGGCGGAAAATACCTGCTACTGCTCGCGCTTCTGGCTTCCTTTGCCTTCAGCGGATTGATTGCTTATGAGTTAATAGGATTTTAATCCAACATACCATATTGCTTCAGTTTTTTACGTAGCGTACCACGCGAGATACCTAAAATACCCGCCATTTTAACTTGATTGTAATGGGTATGGTTAATCAATACTTCTAGCAGCGGGCGCTCAATTTCTTCGAGTAAGATAGAATAGAAATCGATGGGTTGTTCTCCGCCAATATGTGTAAAATAGTTTCTTAAAGTATTTTTAACGGCTTGTCTCAGGGTAACTGTATCTAAATCTTCAATAGCCGCAATCTTTCCAATCATAATAACCTCTCTTTCAAATGTTCCTTGGCTCAAAATTGGGAATACTCCCTTGAATCGCCTTTTGCAAAAGGCACATGCATCTTTTTACAATACAACAAGTAAATAAGCAATTGCCAAGCACCATAATATTTTAATTCCTAGAAAAAAGGACAGTCTTTAATCTTCATCGCAGATAATGACTAAGAATCCACTGCTTCCTTCAACTCTTTACCCGCCTTAAAAAAAGGCACTAATTTTGCCTTGACTTGCATTTCAGCACCTGTACGGGGATTCCTTACTTTACGAGCAGCTCTTTTCTTAATACCAAACCTTCCGAAACCAACTAGCATGACTGTCTCACCTCTTTTTAAAGTCTTGACTATTCCTTCGATGAGAGCAGATAAAATATCCTCTGCTTTTGTCAAAGAAATATCCATTTTTTCAGCAATTTTTGCTACTAAATCTGATTTATTCATACAAGCTCCTTTTGTTTAATCCGCCTTCCTTTTGCTTAAAATCTTTTCTTTCATAAGGAAGAAACTAGCTCTTGTGGCTCTTGAGCAAATTCTGTTTCTTCCTGTGCTGCGGCAATCTCAAGGACTTCTGTCATTTTCGACTCTTGAGGAAGATTGCTTACTGGAGATCTTTCCTTTTTATCTGATAATTTTTTAACCTTTGTCTTATTTTTTGCTACTACTTTAACCTTTGACTCTGCCTGAGCTTTATTGCTCATTTTTTTTAGCCATTCTTTTTTAAAGCTATGCAGCTGCGCTTGGAAGGCCTGATACATGGCCTTCTTTTCCGCTAAAGTCTTGAGTTGCTTTTGAAGCAGCTCGCGATCTCGAGTGAGCAGCTTAAGTTGCTGCTGACATTTGCGAAGCATTTTTTGGCTTGCATTAATTTGTTTATTAGCAAGAGGCGTATTCTTTCTTTTTAAGCTTAGTATTTTCTCTGTTAATTTCTTATTTTGAAGTTCGAATTTTTTCAATTCAAGATTCAATTTGATTTCTTCTTTCTTATGGGCAAGAAAATCTTTTCCAATTTGAGCGGCTATTATTTTTGGCATGGTCAATAAAATTTGTTCTGTCTTCTCTGCTAGGCTACGGGGTTTGCTTTTTGCTTTAGAAATAACCCTCACATTTTTTTTCTTACCCATGAACGCTTCCTCTTAAATTTAGAAATCTTAAATTAACATCCTTTGTTTGAAATTGTCTACACTTATTGATTTTCATTTGCTAAGGTTTTAAAGTAAGCTTGTTCAAGCTACAATGTCGCCTAATATGGTTCTCTGGAGATTCAATGAGCAACCCAAGTTTACAAGAACAATTGCAATCCTTAGCGCTTGCTTCTGCTACTGATAAAAAAAGTAGACCCCAAAAGTATGTCGCTAATGCTAAAAAGCCTGCGCCCCACAAAGCCTCCCCTCAAAAACCAGCCTGGCTAGAATATATTTATTATGGTCTTGAATTATTAAAAGCTTTTTATCCGGCCTGCTTCAAAGAGCCTAGCGAGGTTAAACCGCTTAAGATTGGCATCAAGCAAGACTTGGTTAAACAGCTCAGTACACGGGAAGATATTGTCATTAGCGACAAAACCTGCATGATCAAAAGCTTAAGCTATTATGTCACGACGCTGAATTATTTTAAAAATATGTTAGAAGGTATTCCTCGTATTGATTTGAATGGCGAAAGCGCGGGAATAGTCACAGCAGAAGAAGCCCAATATTCCGCCGAGCAACACAAAATAAAGCTTCAAAAAAAATCTGCGAGAGCTTTAGCTAAAAATACTTCTCCTAAAAATGATCGGGCTGAGCTGAATCGTGCCTAAAACTATAGCTTCTGAACAATTTTTCCATACCTTATCCTAGGGAAATCCAAAAGTCATGGCAGAATCCTTATTAAAAATAAAGCAACACCCTGAGGGCATTTTGCAGCTCGGCCTCAATCGTCCAGAAGCGCTCAATGCACTCAATAGCAGCTTACTCAGCGAACTGCATGGTATTTTTCATGAGGCCAAGAAAGATCCTTCTGTTAAAGCACTGCTCATTCATGGTGAAGGCAAGGCTTTTTGTGCCGGCGCTGATATTAAGCAATTCACTTTGTTAGATGGAAAAACAGGCTATTCCTTTGCTAAAAGTGGACAGGCGGTTTTTTCTAGTTTAGAAAATCTGGGCAAGCCTTCCTTAGCAGCTATTCATGGTTTTGCCTTAGGCGGTGGCTGCGAATTAGCTATGGCCGCTACCCTCCGAATGGCAGCAGAAACAGCAACTCTGGGACAACCAGAAATCAAATTAGGCCTGATTCCCGGTTTTGGGGGAACACAACGTCTAGCTCGTTTGGTGGGAAAAGGAAGAGCACTTGAACTGTGCTTGACCGGACGTTTCATTAAAGCACCAGAGGCTCTAGCTTGTGGACTCATTAATGAAATGGTAGCAGAAGCTTCTTTACTCGAACGCGCACGAGCCTTCTTGCAAACGCTCGTTAAACTGCCCTCCCTTGCTTTAAAAAGTATCTTGGAAACCATTCATCGGGGCTATGATCTACCCCTCTCAGCTGCCTTAGAATTAGAGGCCGCACACTTTGGCCTCTGCGCTAGCACAAATGATAAAAAAGAAGGCGTTCAAGCCTTCCTTGAAAAGCGTAGCCCTCAGTTTTGTGGAGAATAAGGCATGTCTGCTGCTCCCATCCTTTTTGATGAATTAGCAGGACAGGAAGGCGGTCTCGGTCTCATTACACTGAATCGTCCACAGGCTTTAAATGCCTTAAACCATGAGATGATCCTCTTGCTGCACCAAAAGCTTCTTCACTGGGAAAAACAGCCTGAGATCAAAGCTGTGGTGGTGCGCGCTGTGGAAGGAAAGGCTTTTTGCGCCGGCGGCGATCTTCGCTTCATTCATGAAAAACATGAACTTCAGGATTCAAGACTTTTTCAATTTTTTCGTGATGAGTATCGTCTAAACCATTATATTTTTCACTATCCTAAGCCTTATCTTGCTTTCTTAAATGGCATTACCATGGGTGGTGGAGCTGGTATTTCTCTTCATGGTAGTCATTGTGTGGCAACGGAAGCGCTTCTCTTTGCTATGCCAGAAACAGGAATTGGTTTTTTCCCTGATGTCGGCGGCACTTATTTTCTGTCTCGTCTTCCTCAGGGGCTTGGCTTGTATCTCGGCCTCACCGGAGCAGGTCTTCGTTGTGATGATTGTCTGGCTCTACAGTTAATCGATTATAAAGTTCAAGCTGAAGATCTTGATCAAATACTCCAAACACTCGCTGATACCGCTTTTCATGACAAGGCAGTGGATGCTGTCAGTCAAATTCTTCAAACCTATCAAAAAAAAGCTGCGCTTGCTCCCTTAAGCAAACATTATGAGGCTATCAATCAAGCCTTTCTGAAGCCTACTGTAGAGGAAATTCTAGCTGATTTGGAAAATGAGCAAAGTCCCTGGCATCAAGAAACACTTGCTAGTCTTCAGAAAAAATCACCGACTAGTTTGAAGGTTACTTTGAAACAGTTGCAAGAAGGCAAAAAGCGGGATTTTAATCAATGCCTGGAGCTAGAATATGGCCTGATGCGCCATTTCATTCAAGGCCATGATTTTTTTGAAGGAATTCGAAGCATTTTAGAAAAAAAACACCGGCCACAATGGCAACCTGCTGAATTAAATGAAATAAGCTCTGCGATGGTCGAAGCTTTCTTTTTACCCGTGGGGAATAAAACTGCTCCACTCTTCGCTGAGTAGGCCTGAGAATGATCAGTCTTATTCCTTTGCAAAGGCCTCAGTTCATAGCTAAATTTTATATCGCAAATCATTAACTTATCTGCTACTCTTTCCTAAGTCCTTCAAAGCTTCCCTATCCTACATATGAATATAAAAGAATATCTTTTATACTATAATTATAAAGAATAAAGATGAGAGTTTATAAAGATAAGATGAGGAGAAGAAACTATGAATTCTGTTCAAGTGACCTTTCGCGACCTTCCCTATTCCAAAGCCTTAGAAACCTGCATTCAGGACCATGCCGAAAAACTCCGCCAGTACGATGAGCAATTCACCCACTGTCGGGTGGTAGTAGCCATCTCTCAAAATCATAAGCATCAGGGAAAATTATACAATGTGCGAGTGAATCTCACTGTTCCCGGCAAAGAAATCGTGGCCACCCGACAAGAAGATGAGGATATTTATGTCGCAATTCGTGACACTTTCAATGCCCTCACGAGACAACTCGAAGATTATCTTCGTAAAAGACGCGGTGAAATCAAAACACATGAGGCTTTGCTCCATGGCTTTATTGTTCGCCTTTTTCCAGAAGAGAACTATGGTTTTATTCAAGGACAAGACGGTAACGAGTATTATTTTAGCGCAACCAATGTGGCTTCCAAAACCTTTAATCAATTAGCTGTTGGTGATACGGTAGGCTTTCTTACCGAATCTGGAAATGAGGGCTTACAGGCACGCCGCGTTACCCTAGAGCGGCATAATCATGTTGAAAATTTCTAAAAATGCTAGCAAGCTAAGCTTCGCTTCTTAGGATAGGACCTTTCTGTTTCATGACACGATTTGATGCCTTCTATTCACGTTTTACTCGTGAATATCCCTATCCGCGCCAATTACGAGCCTATCATAGCGGCTCTTTTCCCAAGGCCCATATTTTTCGCGAGGGGAAAAAGCTGATCGATTTTTCCTCTAGCGACTACTTGGGTTTAGGAAAGCATCCTTTTTTAATCGCACGCAGTCAGGAATTTGCTAAACGCTTTGGAACAGGCAGTGGTTCTTCCCGCCTTGTTTGTGGCAATTTGGCTATTTATGAACAATTAGAAAATCAACTTGCGGCCTCTTTAGGAAAAGAAGCTGCCCTCATTTTAGGAACTGGGTTTCAAGCCAATGCCACTATTTTAGAAGCGCTGCTTGATGAATCCGTTTTAAAAAACTCACCGCTTGTTTTTTGTGATAAATCTTGTCATGCCAGTATTTATACGGGTCTCCTGCGTCTTTCGCAATTTCATCGCTTTCATCATAATGATTTGGATCATTTGCAGCTTTTACTGAATAAAAAGGCAAGTTCCTCGCAACCCATCTTTATCATCGTCGAATCTGTTTATAGCATGGATGGTGATCAAAGTGATTTACTGCGCCTGATTGATTTAGCAGAGAAATATCAAGCGGTTCTCTATGTTGATGATGCGCACGCCATTGGTATTTATGGTTCTCGTGGCTGGGGAAAGGCAGCTGACTTCTCGCAGAAAATTGATCTGATCATTGGCACCTTTAGTAAGGCACTCGGTAGCTTTGGTGCCTTTCTAGCTTGTTCTCAGGTGGTACGAGAATATTTGATTCATCGCTGTAAAGGCCTAATCTATTCTACAGCCTTATCACCAGCTATTTTAGGCGCTATCTCGGCTTCTATGGAACTCTTGCCCCATTTAAACCAAGAACGTCAGCGTGTTATTCAATGGAGCCAGTCCATTCGCAAATTCTTTGATGAGGAAGAACTTTCCTATGGCGAGTCCGATAGTCATTTAGTACCCTGGATCATTGGTTCAGCTGAAAAAACACGTTGGGTAGCACAGCAGCTGGAAGAGCAAGGTATTTTAGGCGTTCCTATTCAATATCCGACGGTACCTTCTAATAAAAATCGCATTCGTTTTTGTGTATCTGCCTTACATGAGGCAGAAGATTTAGAACTATTATTTTCATCAATTAAAAAAGTGAAGAAAAAGCTTAAGCCTTAGACCTCAGCAATCGCTATGCCTAATTTATTTAGCAAAGCCCGATCCTGCGCTCTTTGCGGATTAGCCGTCATTAACAACTTTTCGCCATAAAAAATAGAATTGGCTCCAGCTAGAAAACAAAGACCTTGTAATTCCGGAGACATAGCCGTTCTGCCTGCTGAAAGGCGTACCCGCGCCTTCGGCATCATGATGCGAGCAATTGCAATAGTGCGCACAAATTCAAAAGCATCCAAGGGCGGCGTATCTTGCAGTGGCGTTCCGGGAATAGGCACTAAATGGTTAATCGGAATGCTTTCGGGATAAGGCTCCATATTGGCTAAAACGGTCAGCATAGCGGCACGGTCTTCACGCCTTTCTCCCAGCCCAATAATTCCGCCACAGCAGACCTTCATTCCCGAAGCACGAACATGTGCTAGGGTTTGAAGACGTTCATCATAGCTCCGGGTAGTAATGATTTCAGAATAATATTCAGGAGAAGTATCTAAATTATGGTTGTAAAAATCTAAACCCGCTTCTTGTAAGGCCGCTGCTTGTTCGGCTGTTAGCATCCCAAGTGTCATGCAGGTTTCCATGCCAAGGGCTTTAACTGCTTTTAAGAGCTGAATAACTTTTGGCAGATCTCGGTCTTTTAATTCACGCCAGGCTGCACCCATACAAAAGCGGGTTGCGCCAGCATCGGCTGCAGCCTGTGCCTGCTTTCGCACTTCTGCTACTGACATTAATTTCTCTGCTTTCACGCCGGTATGATAACGAGCCGCTTGCGGACAATAATGACAGTCTTCGGGGCAACCGCCGGTTTTCACATTCAATAGGGTGCTCAATTGCATCGTCTGATCAGGAAAATATTGACGATGGATGGTTTGGGCTTGATAGATTAAATCTAGAAAGGGCTTTTCATAAAAAGCTAAGACGGCTGAATTCGTCCACCGAGCCTCTCTCTCTATCCTCGCTGTGCTTGCCATCTGGACTTCCTATTTTATTGAATTTTCAAGAAGCGTTTTAATTTTTGTATAGGCCTTTCGCAAATCATCTTCCTGAATACAATAGGGCGGCATTAAATAAATAGTCTTGCCGAGAGGACGAATAATTAAGCCATTTTTCATTAAAAGATCCCGCCAATTTTGGCTTTCCCGGGAGCCATAGGCTTCAGGAATAGCCAGATCAAAGGCCGCAAGCGTACCACAATGACGCATTTTTTCAACGCCTGGCACCGTACTCAGCTCGCCAAGCATTTGCTGATGGGTGGCTTCAATCATACGGATTTGTTGAATCGTCGCCTCCGAGCGTAAGAGTTCCAAGGAGGCAAGCGCCGCCGCACAACTTAGAGGATTCGCAGTATAAGAATGCCCATGGATCAAAGCTCGATCAATCTGCTCGCTTAAAAAAGCTTGATAGATAGCTTCATGACAAGCCGTGACTGCTAAAGGTAAAAACCCTCCGGTTAGGCCCTTCGCTAAACAAATAATATCCGGTGTGGTATTGGCTTTTTCACAAGCAAAGGTAGCTCCTGTTCGACCAAAACCTGTCATGACCTCATCGTAAATCATTAAAATTTCGTGATGATGCACCAATTCTTGCAAGGCACGCAAAAACTCCGGACGACACAGACGCATACCGCTCGCCCCCTGCATGAGTGGTTCAATAATAAGCGCTACGGTTTCTTTTCCATATTGATTTAAATAATTTTCAACAAAGCGGAGTGTCTCTTGTTCTTTTTCAGCAATTTGCTCATCACCCTGCCAGGTGTCGGGATAAGGTGCAAAATCCACAGCGAATAATAAATTGGAAAAAGGCTGATAAAACTTGGAGGACTGTCCAACAGCCATGGCCCCAAAGGTATCCCCATGATAACCGCCTTGAAAAGCAAGAAAGCGTTGTCGCTTCTCACCTTGATTAAACCAATATTGATAGGCCATTTTAAGTGCAATTTCGACCGTGGTCGAGCCATTGTCTGAATAAAAGATTTTAGTAAACCCCGCGGGCAAGAGTGAAAGTAGGCACTCCGCTACCGCAACAGCTGGCTCATGGGTGAAGCCGGCAAAAACCACATGCTCTAATTGCAGCGCCTGTTCATAAATTGCTTTAGCAATAGTAGGATGAGCATGTCCATGGATATTCACCCACCAGGAAGAAATGAGATCCAGATAAGGTTGACCGTGGGTATCAAAAAGATAAGCCCCTTCGCCCCGTGCAATAGGCAGCGCTAAGGGAGCCGTTTGATGTTGTGTAAAAGGGTGCCAAATGGTTACCTGATCACGCTCTAATAGTGTAGTCATAAATCCAACGTTGCAGTATAGAAGCATTTATTGTATCGAAGAAGGGAACATGAAATAAAGTACGAATCTGTCCCCATTTTTCGATGGCCTTTTGATTAGCAGGATTTAAGTGACCATTTAAAACCACACCATGAATAGGCAGCTGATGACGACGCAATTCTTGGAGCGTTAGTAAGGTATGATTAATTGTTCCCAAGGTACCACGAGCAACAACAATCACCGGCAGCGCCAGTTTTTTCATTAAATCCAGCATGGTATGCTTTTCATTCAAGGGAACATACACACCGCCTGCTCCCTCTACGATGAGAGTTTTGTCTGTCTCTGGTAATTCACATTGATCAAGTTCAAGTCGAAGCGCTTCGAGTGCTGCCGCCTGGTCTGGTGAAAGCGGAGCCTGTAAAAGATAGCGGGAAGGAAAAAAGTGCTCGTTCGGTAAACCGGTTAATTTTTTTACCTGTTCTAAATCGGGTAGCTCTTCTTGCACACCGCTTTGTATTGGTTTCCAATAACAACCTTTTACAATCCAGGTTAGAATCGAAGCCACCAGGGTTTTACCAACGCCCGTGTCTGTGCCCGTGATGAAATAACCCTTACTCATTTTGCTTAGCCTTTTATTTTGCCTTTCTGATATGTTCTATAACCGCTGCCAAAAAGCGGGCGGCTTCACCACCTGTCACCGCACGATGGTCTGTCGATAGGGACAGAGGTAATAAGCGTGTCATGATCATTTTTCCTTCCCGTACCACAACTGCTTCATAGGTTCTTCCACAGCCGAGAATAGCAACCGTTGGCGGAACAACCAAAGGACTAGCGTATTTTCCGGCAAGTGTGCCAAAATTAGATAAAGTGATGGTGGCTTCTTGCATATCAGCTGCGGCAATGGTTCGTAAACGCACCCCCTCTTTAAACTGATTAATTTTATCACGCAAATCTTGAAAAGAATGATGATTGGCCTTTTTTAAAACAGGAACAAATAAGCCTTCTGGCGTATCCATGGCAAGGCCAATATTGACTTCCTTTAATAATTGCCTTTGCAGGTTTTTGCCATCAAACCAGGCATTCAGGGCCGGCTCTACTTGAATAGCTGTGATCAGGGCCTCGAGGATTAAAACGGTCAAATCGACATCCTTGGGTAAATGTCCGATATCGGCATCATCTATAATGGTAACCTGAGCCACCTCTTGATGAGCGAGCGTCATTGCGACTGCCATGGCCCGACGAACGCCATGCAAGGCTTCGCCCTCTCGAAGTAGGGCTTGAGAAGTAACATGACTGGGCTGTGAAATTCTCGCCTGTTTTTTGATATCCTCGATAGTAATCTGGCCCTTCGGACCAGTTGGCCTGATTGAATTTAAGTCAACTCGAAGTTGTTTTGCTAAAGCTCTTAAGGTCGGTGAAATTTTAAGGGCCGGAGCAGCAAGCGCTGCTTGTGTTCCAATGATTAGCTCTTCGTGAAGCGGTAGAGCGTTCTCTTCTAGCTTGCCGACAATACTTCCTTTATCTTTTTTTTCTGAAGCCTTTGTTGTACTTTCAAATTCAACAAGCGGCGCCTCTGTTTTAATTACTTCATGAACCTTGCCGTGCAATTTCATAATCCGTCCGGCATAGGGAGAGGGCACATCTACCACGGCCTTCGCGGTCTCAACACTTAAGAGTGGTTGATCCACCTTGACGATATCGCCCTCTTTCACATACCACTCACGAATTTCTGCCTCTGCCAAACCTTCTCCTAAATCCGGTAAATGAAAGATATTCATTTAGGCAAACTCCATGAGTTGATGAACCATATCGATAATGCGTTGTTCACTTGGTAAATAAAAATTTTCTAAACGGGCATAGGGCACAATGGTATCAAAACCGCAGACCCGAGCGAGAGGCGCTTTGAGCGAAAAAAGTGCCTGTTCTGCAATTAAAGCCGCAATTTCAGCGCCGACGCCGCCGGTTTTAGCTGCTTCATGAATAATGACACAGCGTCCGGTTTTTTCTACGGAGGCTAAAATTGTTTCGAAGTCTAGCGGCTTGATGGTTGCAACATCAATAACTTCTGCCTGTATGCCTTCCTTCGACAAGCGTTCAGCTGCTGCTAAGGTTTCTTTAATCATCGCTCCCCAGGTAACGAGGGTGATATCGCTGCCAACCCGCAGCGTAAAGCAAACATCCAGTGGTAAAGCCTTTCCTTCATCGGGTACTTCTTGCTTGGCATAGCGATAGAGTCGCGCCGGCTCCAAAAAAATAACGGGATCGGGATCACGAATGGCAGCCAATAAAAGGCCATAGGCACGTAAAGGAGAAGAAGGAATCACGACACGCAAACCTGGGATATGAGCAAATAAGGCTTCAGTACTTTCGGAATGGTGTTCGGGAGCATGAATGCCACAGCCATAGGGTGCACGAAAAACGACGGGACAACTCATATGACCACGGGTGCGATTACGAATACGCGAGGCATGATTAATGATTTGATCCATGGCCGGATAAATAAAACCCATAAACTGAAATTCAGCAACCGGCCGCAAGCCCATAATCGCCATACCAATGGCTAAACCAGCAATCATGGATTCAGCAAGGGGTGTATCGCGTACACGGTCTGGGCCAAATTTTTCATACAGGCCCTGTGTTGCTCGAAAAACACCGCCATTTTTACCAATATCCTCTCCCAGAAGTAAGACCTGGGGATCAAGCTGCATTTCATAAGCAAGCGCTTGGTTAATTGCTTCAACTAAGGTGATCAGTGGCACGTTGTGCTCCTAGCTCTTCAAGGTAGTCACGCTGATCGACATATATTTTCGGTAAGGTCGCGTATAAATGATCGAACATAGTTTCTGGTAGCTGTGGCGCTAACTGAGTATATTCTTCAACAGCTTGTTCAATTTGCTTTGCACAGTCAGAAGCAAGTTTTTCTTCGTCTTGCAAAGACCAGAGACCGAGCTTTTCTAAATAGCGTCGTAGGCGTGTGATCGGTTCTTTCTCCCATTCTGTTGCTCGCAGGTCTTTTAATTCATAACGGCCGGCATCATCAGCCGTCGTATGATCACTTTGCCGATAGCAAACTAATTCCAGCAAACAAGGCTCCTGTTTCTCACGGGCTTGTTGAAGCGCAAGAGCCGTGCGCTCGCGAATGGCAATAACATCATTACCGTCGACCTGTTCACCGGCAATACCGGCGGCAATTGCTTTTTGTGCAAGCGTTGCTGCTGCGGTCTGCTGACTGCGGGGAACTGAAATGGCCCATTGGTTATTACAGATAATCATGACGAGCGGTAAATGCCAAACACCGGCTACGTTTAAGGTTTCATAAAAATCGCCCTGTGAACTGGCACCATCACCGCAAACACAGAGAACGGCCTGCTGACTGTTCTGGTATTTCAGGGCATAAGCAGCACCAGCGGCATATAGGGATTGTGAACCAACCGGTATGGCATAGGGAAAATTTTGTGTATTGGAAGCGAAGCAATTGCCGCGTTCATCGCCGCCCCAAAATAAAAGGATATCTGATAATTTTGCGCCATGCTGTATTAAGGCACCCAGATCGCGATAATAGGGCACAAAAATATCTTTTTGCTTTAAGGCGGCGCCCATGCCGACAAAGACAGCTTCTTGGCCTCGCGTAGAGGGATACGTGCCCAGTTTGCCAGTACGCTGCAAAGCGATAGCTTTTTGATCAAACAAGCGGATTAAAACCATCAGACGATAAAGCCGAATGAGTTCCTCGGGATCTTTAGCAAATTCTGGCAAATCAGCTACAACTTGGCTAGCTTCATCAAGATATTGGTAATAAGCAACTTCAAAACGACCCACAATTCGCACGCAGCTTCCCTCCAGAACTCTGTTTTCTAAATTAGCTTTACACTGGAATGGAGTCAACATTATTCATTCAACAACTCTTGTTCTTTGATTTTAATTAGTACTATCAGGTATAGTAGTCACGCTTCAAAAACGGGGGTTATTTCTGCCCATACTGAAATAACATAATAGTTCAATTACAAACAGAACCCGCTTCTGTAGATGGAAAACAGCTATGCGCAGTTATCAGCCTGATAAATATTCTCTTCCCACTGGTCTTCCGGAGGAGAAGAACAATGAAGAGCTATCGCTTGACTCTTCTTGTAATCTGCAGCTTAAGCAACTGGATTCCATCAGCGAAAACAATTTTGAAAAAGATATTCAAGAACTCATCCAGGCCCTCCTTCGTGGCGGTACCAAAACCTATGCGGAAAAAATACGTCTCGCCTCCCGCAGTTCTCTTTTAGCCCTGCCCCTTCTTGTCGGGAATGCTTCCTTTATTTTTTGGGACACGCAACATCAACTTGAAAACGCAATGTGGAATAATGTTTACTATAAGCATTCTTTTCAAAAACTCATCAAAACCTTTTCTTATGAGGGTAGTATTGTCAGCGCTGAAGCTATCTCGATTACAACAGCTTCTGTCATTCTCACTATTTTTATTAGCCTTGGCAGTTTTATTTATCAGGGCCTTCATTATCGCGCTAATCGAGCACAAAGGGAGCGCTTAATTCAACTGCTACACAACAATCACTATCCGCAGGCTGCCGCACTGCGTTTCTATGCTTTGTCTCAACAACAAATGGAAAGAATTCGTCTTTTAGTAGAGGCAGATGATATTAATGAATTATCAGTTATTCCTGCAGATTCTTCCTTTCTGGAACAAGCGGTTTCAGATTTGATCTGGTTCCATGGCGAATTAAATAAATATCTGTGGCCGCTTTTATTACTCTCTCTTTTTCCTGGTTTTATCCTGATGTTTCAGACAGCGAGTGAACTGAAGGAGGAGAAGGCCTGCTCTCTCTTTTCGCTGTGGTTTTCCTTTTTAGAGTCTTGTCCACCGATTCAAAAAGTCGAGCGGATGTCTTTGCTCACTTATTTATGGGGTTGTTTTTCTGGCACCTATCTCCTCAGCTATTCTGCCGCCCTTATTTTGCGAGTCCTGCCCATGAGTTTCTGTCCCAGTCTGCGGCAGTGGTTTCAGGAAGCGATTAATCAACCCTATTCAATCTGGTGGGAAAAAAATCAGCATTATGAAAAATTTATCAAAAAATCCTTGTTGTTGACTGCTATGCCTTTTCTGGCGGCCTACTCTTTGTATAGCGCGATTCAGTTTAGCAATTCTTATTTAGCAAACACTGGCTGTTCTAATCTGAAAAAGGCTTTTCATAAAGGTCTGTTCTCCGGCCCTTCCTATCCTTGCTCGACAACCCAAGCAGCCTTGGGTGCTTCGGTTTTTTTAGGCGAATTTGAATTTGATCATCTTTATCCGACTTATATCCTGATTGAAGCCTTAAGTGTTGTCGGCGCTTTTATTTTAAAACGACTGCCTTATTTTCAACAAGAACAGGTTCTCGCTAAGATAAAAAAAAATCTGGAACAATTTACTGCTCTTGAAACAAAGCTCGCACCGGCTTTACTTTTGGGTATCATCATGGGCGGCATCTTTGGTTTGTGGCCAGCCTACCACATGGGAACGACTATCTTACAAAAAGAAGGTTTTGAATTATTTTTTAATTTAAATGTGCTTTTGACTAATCTGACTAAGGCTGACTTGTCGAATACCTCGCTGCCTTTTGATCTCAGTGAGCTCTTACAAAGTGTACCCCAATGTACGATTAACAGCACACTGCGCATTCCTGACTTTCATTTTGGGAATACAACTCTGCAAAGCTTCAATGCTACGCTTCCCTGTATGGAAACTTTTTTTGATGCGACTGCCAATTCAACTATCCTGGGACTACAAATCACAGCTCCCTGCCCGCAGGAAAGCATTTACTCCGCTTTTTATCGTAATTTGCTGCATTTACCCCTTTCCTGTGATCCTATTTTAGTCGTCCGTACCTTTGCCGGCTTTGTTGTACCCTATTGGCTGAGCGTCAATTCCGGCGCAGCGCTTTCTTTAACACTTGCTGCTACGACTTTATTCAGTGTGTGGGCGCTGCAAGCGCTGCGCACAACAGCCTGCAAACCGAAATTCGCTACTGTCAAGGAGGTGAGAACAGCGAGCGCCTTTTCTTCTCATCGCTTCTTTTCAAGCTCACTGAAGGGAGGTGCTTCGCGTAGACCTTCTCTTTGGTCGGAATCCTCATCTGATGAGGAAGTTTCTTTTTTGAGTGAAGATTCGTCAAGTCGTCGAAGAAGCTGTTCAGATTGTTGGACGCGCTTGAAACATAAAATAACGTCATTCTTCTCGAGTCCCTCGCCTTCAGCCGAAGATCGAAGGAGTCAACAACCGCTTTTGCGCACTCACAATCAAGCTTATCGCTATTAGAGGAAAGATCTAATGTTTATCTTAAGCAATTCCCAAACGAGTCTTTCATTTCAAACGATTGATTTAACACATAGCCTTTCACCCACCGTACCCACCTGGAGTGGCGATTGTGGTTTTCAAGATCGCGTTATCGTCGATTATCCCGAAGCCTGTCGCGTACAAGCGATCGAAATGAATGCCGGCACCGGTACGCATTTAGATGCGCCGGCTCATTTTATTCCGGGCGCGAAAACAATTGCTGAACTTCCTCTTGAAGAAGGTATAGCGCCGCTTATTGTGATTGATGTTTCAAAAAAAGCTCATGCTGATTATTATATTTCGGCAGAGGACCTCCGGGATTTTGAAACTCAGCATGGAAAAATTAAAGCGGAGAGTTGGGTAATCGGTTACACAGGCTGGGATCGTTATTGGCAGGATCCAGCGCTTTATCGGAATGTTGATGCTGCAGGAAAAATGCATTTCCCCGGTTTTTCTTCGGAGGCAGCGGATTATTTATTGGAAAGAAAAATAAAAGGCCTGGGTATTGATAGTCTCTCGCCAGATTGTTTAGATCTTAGTTTTCCCGTTCACTATCTCATTTTAGGCGCCGGCAAGATGATTGCGGAAAATTTAAGTAATTGTCAAAAATTACCGCCGGTGGGTGCTTATGGTTTTTTTCTTCCGATTAAAACAGTGGGCGGAACGGAAGCGGTGATGCGAGCCTTGGCTTTGGTTCCTGCTTAGGAAGAAAGTCTCTTTACGGTACAAAAATCATTTTTGTCATTCTGAGCCAGCCTTTTGTCATTCTGAGCGCAGCGAAGAATCTGTTTAATTGATAATTCAGATCCTTCGCTACGCTCAGGATGACAATCATGTAACTATTCACAATGACAAAAAGTAACTGTTGCCTCTGTCCCACAAGCATACTTTTAGCGACTTTAAAAAAATTGGCTGCCGACCTGCCGACACAATAAAGCGCCCTGACAGTTAATCAGTATATCCTTACAACCCATTGTTTACACAAAATAAATTTAAAAAAACAATCGACTATACTTAAATAGTATCCAAAAAACACTTTTAAACAAAGTTATAGCTCGGATAGGAAGGTTTTTTATGCCAGTAATACAGCAACATATTGATGCTGCCAATGAGATGAGTGATCACAAGCTTCAGATTAATGAAGCTGCTAGTGTCGTTAGTCAAAATTTGCAGGGACCGTATGCGATAAAGCGAGATGGTAACCAATGGAGCTTTGATCTTCCTCAAAAGCTGTATCCAAATGCCCCGTACTCAGATGACCTTATTGATCAGTTGATAGGCTACTCAGGACTAAATAAAAATGAGGTAACAGGTCTTCTAGACGCGATGAATGAAGATAATAAAAATAAAGCAGCATTTAATCAACCCAATGCAGTAATAACTTTCCTCAATTCCATCGAAGCTCAGCATCCCGGCATTAGCGGAAAAAAACCTTTGGGTATGGGTAAATTTCGGTTTTCTATCGAAACGAATGCAGCCTACCGTAAAAGAATGAAGAAACAAATTGAATTCTTGAAAAAGAGTATAAAGGGTGATGCAGATGTTTTATGTTTTCAAGAACAGTTTTATAAGATTAAAAAAGACAGAATAAGAAAGGATATATTTTATGAGGTTATGACAGGCCTTGGCTATACTCTACTTAGTACTTTAAAAGATCGTGATGTTGGGATTTGGGTAAAGACTACTAATCAAGCTTCTTATGTGCCCTATACACAAAAAAACAAAGCGCTGGAGGAAATACGTAAGGAAGTTGAAAAAGATCCCTTTCGAGGTTGTCTTCTTCAAAAGAAGAACCCGGATGGAATTATTTATGCTAATTTGCATAGTTACACGCGTAAGTATAATGATGATGAATATCCCGATAAATACATCGAGGATTTATGCGATCTTAAAAAAAAATTAGAAGATTATGCTACTTCTCAAGGTGCTCAGCTTGTCCTTTGTGGGGATTTAAATTTAGTTAGATTAAATGAGGTGCAAGCCAATAGGCTTAGAGACGCTGGATTTAAACTCGATTTAGTAAAAGGACAGGAAGATGTTCAAAAAAAAATGAAGCAAAAGAAAAAGGTAGTCAGCACTTTAAACTACGAAGCCTCTTTTGTCTCAGAAGGACTAAAACCAGTCTTAGGCCAAAATGCCAACAACAATAATGATGCTAAAGCCGAGCAACAAGCTGCAGCTGCTACAGAAGAAAAAGAAGGTACCGCTACTCAAGAAAAAGCACCTACTCTGGTAACGCAGGGAACACCAGCCCCTATCCCTACTCCAGCAGACCCACAGAAACAGCAGATGACAGGGGACACTCCACCACCGCTTCCTGACACAGTCGATCCATCCTTGCAAGGTTATTCAAACCTCTATCAACATTATGCTAACTGGTACCAGTTAGCGAAAAAATCTTCAGGGGAATTTAAAAAGCGTTCTTCTATAGAAACACGATGCACGCAACTGCTTTCTAAGCTAGAAAAAATTCCTGATGTGCAAGGTCGAAATGAACTTATTGAATCATTTAAAAAACTACAACAAGTACTTACACAAATTCAATGTAAGCCCGAGACCTTCTGTAAATCTACAACTGATGACACTAATGATATTGCCACAGAATTAAAAAGTATCACTCAAAAGACTGTGTCACTTGATCATTTAACAGATTGTACTCTATGCACTGTTTCAGAAGATCCGACTAAATCTGCCTTTGTCCAGGGAATGCGAAAAGACGGTAGTTTCGTCTCCGAAACCTATATCGCACCTCACCTCAATGATGATTCAGATAAATTACGCGAGTTTGTATTCGATCAACTTGAAAGTTTTCATGCTGATCCTCGTAATAATGGACAAATTATTCGTTTTGAAGGGAATTTCTCCAAGGAATATTTAACTGAGGCGATAAACTACTGCAATCTGCGGGGCTATGCTTGGGAGCTAGAAGGAGCCTTAGAGAATAAAATATTGCAGAGCGTCTCGGATCCAGAAAAAACAGAGCTCAGGGATTTATTCAATCAAAAATCTGATCCTAAGCATGAAACAGAATGGTATGATTGGCTTAAAGCAAACAATAAAACACCCTTCTCACAACTCTTAGCTCAGAGTGAGTTAAACAAGCAGGAAAAAAGTCTAAGCTTAGCGCTTTCATCGCAGCATAAAGTAGACCCAGTAACTAAAGTTGATCCAGTAACTAAAGTTGAT
>CAYXNR010000025.1:26497-29087 GCA_964466595.1 uncultured Coxiellaceae bacterium
CCAGTAGCTAAAGTTGATCCAGTAGCTAAAGTTGATCCAGTAGCTAAAGTTGATCCAGTAGCTAAAGTTGATCATGAAAGAGCAAAAATAATTCATAATCCCCATAAGTCCCCTCCTCATCCAACCTTGGGGGCTAAGGAGGTCAAAGAACTTATTTATAAGATGCAAAAAAATCGCGCAGACGGTAAAGAGGCTTTTGATAAAATTGATTCACGCCTCCAAACCTCATTACGAGCTTGCGAGGATTCTTTTCGAATTCATTTTGCTAATTCTTGGAAAGAAAAAACAAAAAGCCACGATGCTCAAGAATTAATGCAATTCATCAACCCAGGCTATGCTAAAGAACCTAATAAGACTGAGCTAATAAAAAAAAATCTACTTGCGCCTGAGAAAAGTCAAAAAACCGATGAACTCAGAGCTCTAAGTAAATACCGACTCATTACTTCTGATGTAGTTTTACTCAATCAAACCAATTTTCCAACTGTTTCTTTGATGACTATAGCCGCACCTAATTTAATGGGTACTAGTCCAGAAGATTTAGCCACTTATGCGAATGAGGATCAGGATAGTAATATTAAACATAAAAAACCGATTAAATCACTCCATGGAGGAGGACCGCTAGTCATAGATGGAAAAACTGTATATGAACGCAAGTTGACTACAGATAAGTATAAAGAAATCTGTCGTGAACAGGCCGATTTAATCTGCTCTGCAGCTATCGAACAAGGTAAGAAAAAAATAATCATGCCCGATTTCGGACTCGGGGTCTATTTGAGATGTCTCTCTAAGGAAAGCCAGGAGGATGCGAGGCAAATCATGTTATCTGCTTTTCAACGAGCAGCTACATATCATAAAATAAACATCGAATGGATTATTTGGGAAAATGATCCCGATCATGATAAAAAATTCAGTGCCAGTAAAGATTATGGATCCGGTAGATTTAAAATTGTCTCAGGAGATCTGCTGAAAGAAATGGATAAAGCGGCAAATAATAAAGATGTCGTCTTTGTCAATCCCGGCTCCGATCGTACCATTGGCGGAGCTTTTGAAGTAAATGATCCAAAAACTTTAGAAGAACAAATTGCGCAGACAACTTCCTTAGTCATCACTCAAAGTGCTTGCTTTAATCCAGAAGTAGAGAAGCAATATAATATGCACATGGATCCACCAGCAGCTCATTTGGGATTAGCTGTATAAAATCTCTGTAGCAGGACAGCTTTTCATCCACCCCACCCTTCCACTTTTTCAAAACTCCGCTATAATATTAGCTCTTTAAGAACAGGAGACTCTATCATGAATAGAATTTTCATGCTTCTATGCACCTTGTTCTTCGTCTCTTCGGCCTTTGCTAAAGCGCTCACGCTGTATGAGGAGCCCAAGGATACAGCCAAGGTTGCTGGTACTATTGACTCTGATATCGGCCTCATACCTATCTTTTCTCCCGAGAAAAGCGATTGGATGAAAGTTGCCGACCCTCGTAATGGCCAGGTTGGCTGGATCAAAACAAAAGATCTGGGTGCTAGCAACAATTCGGAATATACCTTTACGCAACGTTATATCAATACTGGCAACGCTCCGCATAGTTATCAAATTATTCAATTTGGCGGCCCAAATAAAATGACGCCGGAAGAAATACAGCTCCAAATCAAAAAAAACGAGCAGCAACAACAATTAATTCAAGAAAATATGAACAAGGCCATGCAAAACATGGTAAATGATATGAACAAACTCTACCATTGGAATACAGAATGGATGAATTCTGGCCTACCCTTTGTCATGCCGGTGGTGGTCATTCCAGCCCCCAATCTACCTGTAGCAAAGCCTGCAACCCCGGCAAAGGCTCATTCCAAAACGACAGAAGAGAAAAAGCCTTCTCATTGAATAGAAATACCGGAATACAAAACAAACAGGAGGTTTTATGTCTTTACCTAAGGTGCTGGTGCTAAACCGCTTTCTCGACGATTATTTAGAAATTCGCCAACCGATCTGGGATTCGCCCCTAGGCACGCTTTCCCAGGCTAGTTCACAGTTCAAGTATACTAGTACACAGCTTCTCTCCAAAATTTCGACTTCGATGCCTGCCTTTTTTACTGGTCAAACCGCTTCTTCTCAAGAAGATCAAGCGGAATTCCAAACTGATAAACAGCGTATAACGAAAATTTGTACCGATCTGAAGGAACGCTTCTCAAACGCCAAAACAATAGCGAATTGGATCAGTCTCATTTTTGATATCGGCGAGGAAGCCCGCGAAGCACTGCGTCGAAGCCAGACTTCGCGCTTGTGTCAAGTACTTCATGCGATGCGGACCTATATTATCGAAGCTCTGCAACAAGAAGAAGAATATATAAAAGCGGTGACTCAACTGCGACAGGAAAAAATCAGTCTTGACGCTACTATTCTCTCCACCAAAAAAAAAGGGGATCCGACTCAAGAATTAGAAGCAAGCAGAAAAAATTTGCTTCTTCAGCTCGCTGACTTAGGAGAGGACGAAGCCATTTTTGAATGTCCTCACTTCCAGCTATTCCACTTGCTATCCCTTCCTCCGAAACCTCCCTCTCATCAACTTTCGCATACACGCGAGTTGGCTCCA
>CAYXNR010000026.1:0-28938 GCA_964466595.1 uncultured Coxiellaceae bacterium
CCTGCGCTTAATTGCAATCCTGCGCGTAATTGTCACCCTCCGCGAACCTAAGGATCTGATTGATCTGTCAGATCCTGCGCTTCGCTCAGGATGACAATTACGCTCAGAATGACAAAAAGCTGCACTCAGTTTGACAGAGTCACGTTTTCTCATTTTTAAGAAGCGCGCCGCACGCTTTTCACACAAAAGGAAGCCAGCTGATTCAAGAGCAGAGCTGCTGCGCGATTACTGGCTAAGACACCGGAATAAGTACTATTTTGTCTGATCATTTCATCGACGGCAAAGTCTTGACTCGCGATAACTTGATTACGAGCAGCATTCACTATTTCAGCTCGTAAAATGAAATGGACGACAGGTGGTATACGTGTAAAGTCTTGCTGCAGTTGTAGCAATTGGGTATTCAGAATATAAAGATAGCGTCCGGTGCCAGATACACTTCCCACTTGGCGAAAGAACTTCGTTTTGCGCAGTGTCTCTATAATAAGAGGATGCAGCATTTGTGCAGGTGTTTCCGCCCACGTGCTTTTAACAAAATAAGCAATTTGATAAGGGTGAGTGGTATAGGCAATTCCTGTCGTATTATAAATAGAAGAAGATTCCGGCTGCGTAACCAGTATATTATGGGGGTGAGCACTGCGTCGAATAAGCGGCTCCGGCACGGTAGTGATGAGGTAAGTTGTTGAGGGCTCGGTCTTGACCGGCGAGAAGACAGAGCAAGCAGATAAAAATAAGCAAAGCAGTAAAATTAATAACTTCTTCATTTTATCTTTCTCCTGGTCCGAGGGCTTGTTCCGCTTTACCACGAATCATGACAGCTGGATTGTCTTTTATTTCGCGTGAAACGGCTGATAGATTATTAGTAATGACTTCTAAATTGAGCATCGCTTTGGAGGCAGCCGGTAAAATTTGACTGTTCATGGTGCGAAGCAGCGCTTCGCCACTCTGTATGGAAGGAATAAATTGCGCACTGGCTTCAGCAGTATTATGAATAATAGCATTAATTTGGGCGGTGTTGCTTGCTAACACGCGAGTTATATGACGAAGATCAATTAAAATTTCTTTAATGGACTGCAAATTTTCTTCATCTAAGAGTGCTTGTAAAGCTTTAGCAACCTGCGTGATATTTTCATTGAATCGTTTCATTCCTGTATCAATTCGCCAAAAAAAAGAAGGAGCGGTATTAATGACAGGATAGGGTTCATTCGCTTGTTTAGCGAGCGGTTGAGGATTACTGCCATCATCTTCTAAGGCTACATAGGCAATACCGGTTAAACCTTTGGTATTGAGCGTGGCTTTGGTCCCCTGACTAATGGGTGTGGATTTTTTAATACTTAAGAGTACATACACCAAGCGTGGATTTTTCGGATCAATTTCAACTTTCTTCACTGTCCCCACATTGACACCATTGAATTCCACCACTGAATCAACATTTAGACCTGCGACGGATTCTCTCATGTAAATTTCGTAATAAGCATTATTGCCGGATGAAAAACCAGAGGACAGCCAAATAATGCTAAAAACAAGCATGGCAATTAAGCTTATGACGAAGGCACCGACAAGCGTATATTTAATATTGGTTTCCATATTGTCACCTTTATCTTCATCTACTTGCGATCTTCTTTACTGATAAGTTGCCTCACGACTCTTCCGCGAGGCCCATTAAAAAATTGTTGGATGAGCGGATGGGGGTTGTTGACTAATTGAGCCATCGCAGCCACGCACAAAACCTTGCCTTCAGCTAAAAAGGCTACCCGATTAGTCACCCGCCATAAAGTATCTAAATCATGTGTGATCAAAACGATGGTCAAGCCCATGGTAGCTTGAAAATTTAAGATTAAATCATCAATCCCAGAGGCACTATTGGGATCTAAGCCCGTGGTTGGCTCATCTAGAAAGAGTAGCTCGGGATCTAGTACAATAGCCCGTGCTAAAGCAGCGCGTTTTTGCATACCACCGCTTAATTCGGCGGGATATTTAAGGGCAGCTTCAGTCGGCAAGCCGGCCATGAGGAGCTTCAAGAGAGCGAGGTCTTTGATGGTTCGCTTGTCCAAATCAGTATGTTCTTTCAGCGGGAAGGCTACATTGTCTAAGACGGTTAAGGAACTGAATAAGGCATTTTGTTGGAATAAAACACCCCAACGTTTTTGAAGGGCGAGTAAATGAGTAGCAGAGGTCGTAGCAAGCTCCTTTCCAAAAATCTGAATAGAGCCGGAATGTGGTTTTTGTAAGTAGAGTATTTCACGTAAGAGAGTTGTTTTGCCCGAGCCGCTGCCGCCAACAATTCCCAAGACCTCTCCTTTTTGAATTTCTAGATTTAAGTCTTTATTTACCCAAGCGCCGCCGAGATAGGTGCTGAGATTTTTAATTTCAATTACAGTCTGCTCAGGCATGATTATAATCTCAATTTACTGAAGATAACGGAAAATAAGGCATCGGCGACAATGATAAAGAAAATACCGAGGACAACAGAACGTGTTGTTTTTGTGCCAACACTTTCGGCGCTGCCCTCTACCTGAATACCTTGAAAACAACCAATACTAGCAATCAAGAGCGCAAAAATAGGTGCTTTGCCAAGACCAATAATCAAGGAACGTAAAGGTATTTCGCGTTGAAAGCGATCGAGAAAGTCATGAGGCGTGACGCCTAGCATATTATTAGCCATAATCATCCCGCCAATCGTGCCCCAAATATCAGCCCACATGGTTAAAAGCGGCAGAGCGATAAAAAGTCCCGCTAAGCGGGGTAATAATAATAATTGTTCTGGCGTGACGCCCATGGTATCGAGGGCATCAATTTCCTGGTTGATTTTCATTATGCCCAATTGTGCCGTAAAAGAAGAACCCGTTCTGCCGGCGACCATAATGGCACTGAGTAGGGGGCCAAATTCACGCAGAATCGAAAGACCAAGCAAGTTCACAATAAAAACATTGGCTCCATAATTGCGCAGCTGAAAACCCATCTGGTAGGCAATAACCACACCAATCATAAAAGAGAGTAGGGCAATAATACCGAGCGCGCGGTAGCCTGCTTTATCAATAATATCGACCACCGAACTTAAACGAAAATAGCCGGGATGAATAAACAAGCGCAAGCTTTCAAGGGCTAGCTTTCCCACAAAGCTAAGATAGTCGCGTATTTCGATCAGTTGTTGATAGCTTAATTTGCCGAGCTGCGTCAGCCAATAGGGTGAATGAATGCGAGGAGGGGAAGTGAAGGTCTCCATTTTTTTTTGAATATAATCGAGTAGTTTCTGTGTTTGTGCAGAGAATTGCTCTAGTTGAACCTGCAGTCCTTGGGTTTCTAATTTTTTTAGCCATTTAATAAGCAGCCAGGCGCCGGCACTATCCATTTTAGAGATCGATGAGCCATTGATGCAAAGCTTGCCTGAATGGGGCCAGCTTGTTTTTTCAAATTCAGCTTTTAAGAGGCTAAGCTGCCTTAAAATCCATTCACCTTGGCAGTTTACTTGCTTGGCTCCTGAGTCAAACTTTACAAAAGAAGGTGCTGTCATGAGGCTTTTCTCCTCCCTTTCGAGCAGAATGCGGAGTCTTAAAAAGCTATTATATCAAAAAATAAGGCCCGAAGCAGGAGCTGAAGCCCAGCTTCTGTGCTGAGCTTAGAATCCTTTTTGCGATTTAGTGTCGGCGTAGAGCTGGAGCTCGTTTGGGACCAGCGAAAGTTTGATCTCTCCCTGAATCTAGAACTGAATCTAGAGAGAGAGAAGAGACTACTCTTATTTTAGTGGGCGGCGTAGGCGTAGGAGTTGATTCTTCTTCTTTATAGGTCAGGGCCTTCCCATCGCCAGTAGCGCGTACGATATCGAGGGTCGAGGAGTGTTGACGACGATAGTAAAGATCATCCTTCGAATAGCCAGGCCCTTCTGTTTTTTCACTACTGAAAATGGCGGAAGTCCCTGCGAATTCAGAGTTTGCTGTGGCGCTAATGAAGGCAAGAACACTAAGAATAGGATTCCCTAAGGCTAAGGCAGCCTTCAAAGCAATTAAGCCATTACTTGCAGCATTACAAGCAACAATGAGCTGTTTAGCTGCTTTAGAGATTTGATCTAGAATCGTTTCTGCTTCGATCTGGGGTGTCGGATCGGATGAGCCTCGTGAAAGGTCTAGATAATTTGTATTGGCAGTTTGTTCAGTGTTTTCTGGCTTAGGTAAACACAACATTCTTCTGCCTACTTGATAAATAGAAACTGCGCTATTAATCAAAAGTTGAAAGAGAGCAGGGACGCCTTTGGTAATGCTTTCAACGGCAGCTTTAACGCCAAAAGCAATCTGTCCGACAAAGGCAACACCTTCTGTAGTCACCTCTGCGATGAGCCCAGCGGTTACTGCGGAAAGATGCGGTATTTTTTCTAAAAGAATGGCCTTCACATCCGGGGTGCAGGCAGCCATGGTCATGTATAGGCCTAAACCAGCTAAGGGTAAGAAAGCAGCAATCAAAAGTATGGTTAAAACATGTTCTAGTATAATTCTCCATTTATTTTTATTCGCATTTTGGGGCAGGTTTTCAGCATCTGGCGTGAAGTTAAATAAATTTTTGATAAAGGTCCAGCACTCGCCAAAAATATCCTTCTTCTTCAGGAGAATAGCGATGTCTATCAGCATCAGGGCAGTCATACAAACTAAGGTTACCCCCGCAAGAACCACAGCAATATAGGGAAAGGCTGGTCCGAGCACGGCTAGGAAGGGAAGACCCAGCGGTAATTGAAAGGTGTTAGCATAGGTTAAAGCGCCAAAGGTCACGCCGACCGAAAGAGATAAAAATACCGACATTCCAATAGCAATTTTTTTCCAAAGTTTTAAATCTTTATTGTCCTCATCAACTAAAAAATTTTCTCGGGCAAAGAGATCGATTAAAACAGGAGAAACAGCCCGTTTAAAAATCAGCCAGTTCGCAGCAGCACCAGAGACAAATACAACAAGAGCGCCGATCGTTGCTAGACCGCCAGTTGCTAAATTTAAGGTTAAGAAGGTGCCGGTTGTAGAAACAGCACAACCGATTGCCATAATAGCAGTGCAGATATAACCAAAATAGTGTAAAAATTGCTGCCAAAAAGTTCGATGGGTGTGATCTGTCAGCTCACCGATGAGATCTATTTCTTTATCTGATAGATGCTTATGTGAACTCGAAACGGTTTTTAAGGCTACATCGAGACGTGCAATTTTTTTTAGGTCTTTTGTGATTAAACGACATTCTGAAGTAAAAATTTTCTGAAACCAATTGAGATCTTTATTTATATACCACAGTTCGCCTTTGCAGCGTAAATAAGCCCTTCTAGGAAGCTGAGCTAATTCATCTGGATCCATTTGACTTGGGTTTTTTTTCACCCACAGTAGATCAACGCCATTTAGTTTTCGCCAGGGGCTTTGCTTTTCATCCGAGTCCTTTCCCCAGAAGGTTTTATCACCGGTGATATAAAACATTTTTTTAAAATCATTATCTTTAAGTGAGCGATGAACCTCGAAACCAGATCGAGATTTCTGATTAGAATAGCGTTGGAACACAAGATCAAAAACATATAATTGACGATTGTCTAAGGGAAAAGTCTTAATGGGCTCTGCTTTATTTTCGGAATCATAGCTGTGAAGGCCTTCTGAAGAGCGAATATAGGCTTTTTTTATATTTAGTTTTTTTTGCTCCGCCTGCTCAAAAATATCATTCAAGTTTTTTGAATCATCTATAATGAGTTCGTAGGGAGAATCAGGAAAGTTCTCTTGAGCGAAGAGCCTTGCTACATGAGTAAGATTCGCCGTGGATGAGGTTTCTTCTTTTTTCTCAGGAAGATCATGAGTACTACCGTAAGATCTGTGGTGTCCAGTTAGCAGTGATTGTTCTTCTGAACCTAATCTTTGTTGAGAGCGCATGACCACTTCCCCATTTCAATTATTAATATAAAGTTAATTTATATATTCAACATAAATTAATTTATTTAGCAAGATAAAATTTGTATTTGCTTAACTATTAGGCTGCAAAATAAAAACACAAGCGGAAGACAAGATTTTTTCTTTCGCGTAAAATATTTTTTTTGATATGAAAGGTTGCAGCACAGTGGAAGCCTATCAAGCAGGTTTTTTATTTTTCACGACGGGTCTTGTTGCCGGCGCCATCGATGCCATTGCCGGTGGAGGCGGTTTAATTACTGTACCTGTTCTCTTAGCTAGTGGTTTACCGCCACAACTTGCTTTGGGCACCAATAAGCTCCAATCCTGTTGCGGCACAGCTATCGCAACTTTTACTTACTACCGACAAGGCTGGCTGAAGTCAGAAGGCTTGTTAAGAGGTATTATTTTCAGCGCGACTGGCGCAGCCTTCGGTGCCTTAGCAATGCAACTGAGCTCTCATGCGCTTTTAAAACAACTTATTCCTATTTCATTATTATTCGTATTGAGCTATCTGGTTTTTTGTCCCCATTTAGGAAGACAGGACGACAAACCCAAAATCAATTTGAATTTATTTTATCCAGTAGTGGGTCTTGCCTTAGGTTTTTATGATGGCTTCTTAGGCCCAGGTGTCGGCGGTTTTTGGGTTTTTTTGCTTATGTATTTACTCGGCTATAATTTATTAAAGGCCACCGCTTATACCAAAGTTTATAATTTAAACACCAATCTGGTTGCCTTACTCTGTTTTGCAGCCTATGGTAAAATTGACTATCGCATTGGCCTGATCATGGCCTGTGGTCAGCTGCTTGGAGGAAGATTAGGAGCCCATTTTGCTATGAAAAAAGGTTTTAACTTGATTCGTCCGCTTTTTTTATTGATGATGTTCGTTGCCATTCTCACTTTAATTTATCGCAATCATTCCACCTGGCATACGCTTTATCAATTTGGTTTTGCTCTGGTATTCTTCGGAATTACTATTTTTTATGTTTGGAAAATAAAAAAGCAAAAACCGCTCGCCGAGGATAGCTAAGTGGATCGTCGCATTGCCGTCGCCCCCATGATGGCCTGGACTGATCGCCACGCTCGTTATTTTCTGCGCCTGATTGCTCCGCAGATCTTACTTTACACCGAAATGGTGACCGCCCATGCCGTGGTCTACGGTGATACAGCTCACCTCCTTCAATTTGATCAAAAAGAACATCCCCTGGCCTTACAGCTCGGCGGCTGCGAACCAAGCTTATTAGCAAAAGCGGCAAAACGCGGAGAAGATTTTGCCTATGACGAGGTGAATCTTAACGTCGGTTGCCCCAGCACGCGTGTACAAGTCGGTCGTTTCGGTGCCTGTTTAATGCGAGAGCCTGCCTTAGTAGCCGATTGTGTTTCCGCCATGAAAGCCGTAGTAAAAATTCCAGTAACCGTAAAATGCCGTATTGGCGTTGACGAACAAGATGCTTATGAAGATTTAAGTCGCTTCGTCGAAATGGTAGCTACAGCCGGCTGCGCTACTTTTATTGTGCATGCTCGTAAGGCCTGGTTACAAGGACTCAGCCCCAAAGCAAACCGCGACCTACCGCCCCTACGTTATGAAATAGTTGAACAACTCAAACAAGCCTTTCCTGAGCTCACTATTATCATCAATGGTGGCATTAAAACAGCTGCTGCCGTTGACAAGCATTTAAAAACTGTTGACGGCGTCATGATCGGTCGCGAAGCTTATACCAATCCTTATTTTTTAGCAGAATTAAATCAAAAATATTATTCTCCGAACCAAACCCCTCTATCCCGCTTCGCTGTCATCGAAAAATTCTTGCCTTATGTTGAAGCCGAGCTCAAGAAAAAAACCCGTCTCTCCAGCATCACTCGCCATATCCTCGGTTTATTCCATGGCATGAAAGGCGCAAAATCCTGGCGGCGTTATCTCAGTGAACACGCCCATCAGGTTAACGCTGGCGTAAATGTACTGCAGGAAGGGGTCAAATCTTGTCTTCAACCTTCACTCTGATTTGCTGATGATAGGATAGAGAGGTGAAGGTTGAAGGCAAGATTTGACTCTTTCATACGGGAAAATAATGCTGTCCGCCTGTCATTGCTCTTGCTACCCCCGTTGTTTTTGGCAAACTCAAAGGTTGTTTCTGCAAACTTCGCACAGCTAAGTAAGCAAAAATCTGAGCTTCCATGGCTTGGCTATTCCAACCGATTTCATCTGCCTGTTTTATTTTTATATGTTCCCCTGCTTGTTCCTTGATTTTTTTTTCTAAGTGGAAACGAATCACTGGATTATTCCAACCACCGCCTGTCAAAATCCATAAGGGCGGGAATGGAACTTGAATAAGTAGAAGACTACGAACAATTGTTTCTGCTGTAAAAGCTTCTAAGGTAGCGCAGGCATCCTCAAGCGAAAGTTCTGCTAATTCTGGAATGAGTTTGAGATCTCCACTATCGAGCGCCTTAGGTGGTGCTTTTAATAAATAATTTTGACCTTGATTATTTAAAGCCTGCTCATATAAAGCTTCGAGAACGCGAGCATTGACTATGCCTTTTTTACCATAGCGTCCGTTTTCATCCATATTTTCTTTGCCGCCACTCCGTTGTTTAACAAGACGATCAATCAAAACATTTCCCGGACCCGTATCGAAAGCGAGTAAATCTGCTTCTTGATCATTAGTAATGAGCGTGATATTTGCAATGCCGCCACAATTGACAATCGCTGCCGGAATTTTTTTATCTCTTAAGGCTAGGGCCTGATGATATAAGGGTGCAAAAGGTGCGCCTTGTCCACCTGCCAAAAGATCTTGGCTACGAAAATCAGAAACTACAGTAATATCCAATTCATTAGCCAGCATTTGCCCATCACCGAGACTCACCGACATCTTAGCTTCAGGCCGATGGAAAACTGTTTGCCCATGATAACCCACAACCGCGATTTTTTTATTATCGTAAGCTGTTTTTTGCAGTAATTGCTTCACTGCTTGCGCATGTAGCTGCGTGGAATGCTGAATGATTGTAGACAGTGCCGGTGGAGTTTTACTAGCTCTCCCATATAAGTAGCGAGTGAGCTCCGCAATTTTTGGAGAGAGCAGTTTTTCTCGCAAGTCCAAGGCTTCTCGTAAATATCCTTGCAAATGTTTCTCAAAGTGTTCATCCGCAAGAGCAAGCTTTCCCTTCTCTGATCGAACCGCATATTCAGCAGCTTTCAGGAGAATTTTAAATTCCCTTGTATAGGAAATCGAGCTATGACCTAAGTCTCGCAATAATGTTGCTGTGCCATCTGTTTCAAGTAGGGCGGCATCAATGCCATCCATCGAAGTACCGCTCATCAGGCCAAGGCTTAACATAGGGCTCTTTCTTAAGAAATTATTAACTTAGTATAGCATTAACTATATGAAATGACACGATTTTCCTCTTAATCCTGCCTTAAGTCTCTTTTGCTACACTAGATGCTCAAGCTAAGCAAACGAGGCAGAGTAAATGAGTGGTTCTAGAAAAGAATCAGTCGAAGTAGTAGCACCAACCTGGCAGGAACTCAATGGCTGCGAGCTGCTTTGGTGCGGTGTTTTCAATCCTGCCGAGGCTCTTACAAAACTACCAATCACCAATGCTGCCTATGTTCGCTGTCCTCAAGGTCTTTATTACGTCAATAAACAAACCAAGGAATGTTTTTGCGTACATGAGGAAATTGCACCACTCAGTACTCAAGAAACTATAACTATAAATGATGAGGAAATTATAGCTCCAGATGATGATCAAATTATATTGATCAATAAAAAAATCTTACGCTTTGATTACGAGTTGAAAATTACTAAGCAAAGAAGCTTAACAGAGGAAGAGCTCGTATTAATAGAAAACATTACAGGTCATATGCACCGCACCAAATTGCAAAATTATCTTTATCGCTTTGGTCGTTTTTGTGCTTATTTTGTATCTATCGGCAGCGGATTTACTAATGCAGCAGCCTTTGTCAGCCTTAATCTCATCACAGGGGGCTTGGCTACAGGGATTCTTGCCGCCTTACTCTTTATTGCAGCTATTATAGGAAGCTGGTTGGTTTTTAAAAAATATGTTCCTGCTGTGCTAATTGATTTATTTGGAAGAGAAAAATTTTTTATTGATGAAAAAGGTGAGCCTTTATCAACCGGGAAAAAAATAGCCATGGGAATTGCACTGGTGCTTTCTCTCTCGGTTGGCATCACTTTTGCAGCTCTAGGACATAGTAGTATTTTAGCTTTGCCTACAACCTTTACTTTTCTAGCTGTTCTTTCACCGGTCCTTCCCTTTTTTGCCCCGCTATTGACGATGCTGACTTTTATCTGTATCAGCGCTTTAATGTTTAAAGATATTGCTAAGCTCATTCAAATGGAAGACATGGTTGGTGAGTGTCGCAAATTTCTTAAAGAATTATTTAGTACGGATCTTCATTTACCGCAGAATCAGGGTAAATCACCCGAACGCATAAGAATGCAGCAGCTTATCATTATTTTGATGGTTGTCATTTTTATTCCTCTAGCTCTGATTGCCTTAGTGCTTACCATGAAGACCTGTATGCCGGGATTAAAAGCGATCTTGGTAGAAAAACTTCCCCATCTTTCCCTGGCTGTTGCTGATACTGTTGCTAAGGTGGTCTGCCTAGGCCTCGCCTTTGTGGGACAACTTCCTTTTACTATACAATCGATTTTTTATGCTGCCTCTAGTTTCTTTACTCCAAAAAATCCCAAAGGGGAAGGAGCGGCAGTGATCAGAGCAAGATCAGCCAAATTCTGGGAAGCTGTTCAAGTCTTTCAAATTTTTGTAAATAGCATTGCAAGCGGTATCATGGCCATGGTCGGTGTTCCAGAAGGCTCGCCAGTGATGGAGGGAGTTGCTTTAGGTGGAGGTACTGTGACCTCGGTTTTAGCAAGTCTGGCTGGGGCTGCTGTCGAAGTGGATTGCCCTAAGCCACCACCTGAACAAAGTCAATGTGTAGATCTAGAAATGATTATGAAAAAATATACAGAACCGGGTAAGACTAAGGGAGAGATAATCATTCGTTCTGTTCCATGTAGGGAAGAGATAATCATTCGTCCTGTTCCATCTGACGTGGGAGTTTATAAATCTCTTTTAAATCAGAATTTATTTTTTAGTAGGCTAGTATCGCAAAACTCCGCGCATCAGGACGGGCTAGAAGAAAAAGAAGACTCATCTAGAAATCATGCTAATGACTCTGATTTCGGGAGCTCTGCTACTAAAGACTTAGCTATCCGGTAAAAAACCATCCGTTTGCATATTCCACAATCTCGCAAAATGACCCTTAGCCGCTAGTAATTCAGCTTTGCGCCCATCCTCTATAATACGCCCCTTATGAAAAACCAAGATACGATCCATATTGCCTAAGGTTGATAAACGATGTGCGACCACAATAGAGGTTTTATTTTTCATCAAGAGCTGTAAGCTTTCTTGAATTAATTTTTCAGTGACCGAATCCAGGGCAGAGGTTGCCTCATCTAAAATTAAAATAGGCGCATTTTTTAAAATCGCCCGCGCGATAGCCACGCGTTGTCTTTGTCCGCCAGATAGTTTGATACCACGCTCGCCAACCAGTGTATGATAGCCATCTTCTAATTTTTCTATAAACTCATGGCAATGAGCTAGTTTGGAGGCTTGAATCACCTCTTCTTCACTAGCACTTAGGCGGCCATAGCGAATATTGTCAAGTAGGCTGCGATGAAAAAGCGAAGGATCTTGCGGAATCAGTGCAATTTGTTCGCGTAAAGAATCTTGTGTGACCTCAGTGATATTTTGCTCATCAATTAAAATACGTCCCGCTTGTAAATCATAGAAACGTAAAATGAGATTCACAAAGGTTGATTTACCCGAGCCTGAAAGACCAACTAAACCCACTTTCTGACCCGGTGGTATATGAACTGTAAAATTTTTAAAGACAAGATGACGTTTTTTATAAGCAAAGTGAATATCTTCAAAATCAATTTTGCCTTGGCGAATCATTAAGGGTTGTGCTTCTGGCAGATCGAGGATATCTGGTTTTTGTTTGATTAAGCTCAGTGCCTCGCGAATCGTTCCTATCTCACGGGTGAAAATGCTAATTTGATAGCTGACAAACCAAACCCAGCCCATGATCCAAAAGGTTTGCATCCCTACCTGAGTAAAATCGCCAAGAGAAACCCAATGGTGGATCCAGCCATGTAAGAGTGTAAAAATCATGGCAAAAATAAGAAAAAGACCACTGAAGCCCATACCGACACGCGCAAGTTCCATCACCCACATCGCTTTTTTAGCCTTGTGGATTTCGTCCAGTTGATAACGACGCAGATTTTTAGCTTCATGTTGAGTGCGTGCGAAGAGGCGAACCGTGAGCATATTGGTTAAGACATCGACAATTTTGCCACCTAAGGTAGTGACTGAATGAGAGTGAATTTCCCATAAGGGGTCGCCATAAATCATAAAGAGCAGCGTCATGCTAAGATGCAGAACAAGCCAAATCAGAAGAATATAGGCAAAGATGGGTTGGGTGAACCACATCATGATTAAGACAAGCACAGCGCCGGCGCCCGCTGTGACAAATTGCCAACAAAAAATCTCCAAGGTGTTTTGGCAACTAGAAGGTAGATTAGCTAGTTTTTTGGCAATATTTCCAGCAAATTGATCTGAAAAATATTCATGCGAATGCGTTTGGACATAAGAGAAAACGGCTGCGCGAATATCGGCTCGAAGGCGTGGGAAAGCATAAATGCCGACAATGCCTTGAATACGAGCATTTATTTCATTCACTATCCAGAATAATACTAAAAACAAGAGTGTCCACCGTAAGGCGCTATAAATATTTTCACGGTTTCCCTGAAAATGCTGAAGGGCATCAACAATCCGTTTTAGAAAAAAAGGAAAAAAGGCATCATTGATTGCCCAGATTGCTGAGGTAAAGGCCAAAATAAAAAATAGCAGTTTTTGTTTGCAAACAAAATGAAAGATGAAAGAATAGGCAGTTTTGGGTAAATAAATTAGCTGTGGCTTCATCACGCACCTGGACTTAAGTTATTGATAATAAAAAAATAACTTTTATTTATTCGATTTAAAATCAGTTTTCTTGCTAAGCCAGGAGTCTCATTGGAAGTTACTCAAAAATTGAATTACTTTATTTGAATGATCATACGCTTATTTAATCTAAATTTCAATTGAGGTATGATTCTTATGAAGGTGAATTGGCTTGATTATTTATTAATTAAGGAGCGTGTAATGGCTATGATGCATATTGCTTTTGGCTTAGATTTAATTGCTTTAGCGTTAGGAACGGGATTGCTAGTTTGGGCAATGAAAAATCCCGGAAAAGGAAGTTGGCTTGGAAAGTTATTTGGCGCAATAGTCGTGATTTTATCTGTTATCTCGATTGTCTGCCTGATTTCCTGTGCCGTGAAAGGCGGCGATTGTCATCGGCCGGGGGAAGGAATGATGATGGGCTCGCTGATGTCCGAGATGCCTGATCAGGAAGGACATGATCATATGGCTAAGAAGATGGAACATAAGAAGTAAGCAGAGAAGAAGTGGGGTCAGGCTGGCACCTCTTTTTCAAAAGAGAGAGGCAGAAGCCTGATCCCACTTCCACTTCTTTACGCAAGTATTTTTTCCGCAATCTCAGCCGCATCCAAAGCTGCTCCACGTCGCAAATTATCAGAAACGAGCCATAACAGAAGACCATTCGCAACTGTTGGATCTTGCCGAATACGACCTACAAAAACCTCATCCCTTCCTTCTGCTTCCAGCGGGGTGGTGTAAGCTTGTGTACTGAGTTGAATGCCAGGACTGTTTGCCAGTAAGGTTTTGACTTCCTCGAGCTCAATTTTTTTAGCAAACTCAAGGGCAAGAGAAATACTATGCCCGATCATCACGGGTACCCGCACAGAAGTAGCGGCAATTTTCAGTTGCGGCGAAATGAGTTTTTGTACTTCCTTTGCTATTTTGATTTCCTCATAAGAAAAACCATCTTCGGCAAACTGATCGATTTGAGGGATAACATTAAAGGCAATTCTGCGACTAAAATGTTTAGGCGGATAGGCGGTTGATGCATATATCGCTTGGGTTTGTTGATAGAGCTCATCCATCGCCCCTTTCCCGGCTCCTGAGGTGGATTGATAAGTAGAAGCCAATACGCGCTCTACTTTTACATAATCATGTAAGGGTTTTAAAACGACGGCAAGAGGACAGGCGACACAGTTTGCCGTGGCGATTAAGCGGTGTTGAGGATGAAGGAGCTGCATATTAATAGGGGGTACAATTAAAGGCACGTCTGGGTTTAAACGATAGGCAGAACTCGAATCAATGACCTGAGCTCCAGCTGCCAGAGCTTTCGGTACATAGGTTTTAGAAAGATCGCTATCCGTTGCGAATAGGGCAAGGCGGCAATCTTTAAAATCGTAGTCTGCTAGATTTTCAACAGAAAACTGCTTATTTTTGACTGCTAGGGGCTCTGCGACCGAGCGGCTTGAAGCAAATAAGCGGAGTTGAGCAGGATTAATTTTTTCTCGCTCGATAAGCAATTGAAGAATTTTACGGCCCACATTACCAGTGGCACCAATCAGGGCTAGCTTATTCCGCTCTGTCATAACAGACCTCTTTGCTCTAAAACTTGTTTGATATCTTCAAGACGCTTGCCAACGACTATAGACTGAGTTGGTTTTTTCAGCATAGCCTGCAAAGCCGGTGCTAGCGGAAGAGGCTGCTTGAGGATGGGTTCAATGAGCTCATCAAATTTACAAGGATCGGCTGTTGCAAGAATGATCCAGGCTTCCTTTGAGAGCTTCTGTCTCGCAAAACAAGCTGTTGCGGTGTGGGGGCAAACCAGCGTGTGATAATCCTGATACATAGACAAAATTGTTTGACGAATATCCTCGTCGCTTGCACTGAAAGCGCGAACATTTTTTTTGAAGGCCTCGAAGGTGGGAAATAAGGCTGCTAAGCGTTGAAAATTGCTCGGATTCCCCACATCCATGGCCGTGGCTAAGGTAGGAATGCTCGGGCGAGGTGAGAAATGACTAGTTTGTAAGTAGTCGGGGATAACGAGATTGGCATTCGTGGCGAGTACGATTTCTCGAATCGGAAAGCCGAGGGCTTGAGCCCAAAAACCAGCAGTGGCATTACCTAGATTACCGCTTGGAACAATAAAACCCGGCGCGGTCTGATAGTGATGATAAAATTGCAGGCTGGTATAGGCATAATAACTCATTTGCGGTAGCAGCCTAGCAATGTTAATGCTATTTGCACTACTCAGCTGCAATTTTTTTTGCCACCAGGGATCCTGAAAGGCTGCTTTTACCAGTTTCTGACAATCATCAAAGTTGCCATCGACAGAAAGAGCAAGAACATTTCTATCCCAACAGGTGATCTGCTGTTCTTGACGCGCAGAAATTTTTCCTCGTGGATAAAGAATAATAAGCTGGAGCTGCGGTTTATGAGAAAAGGCCGAGGCGACAGCTGAACCCGTATCACCGGAGGTCGCCACCATAACAGTTATTTTTTGTTCAGCAAGCGCATTTAGTGCTTCCGCTAGAAAGCGTGCTCCAAAATCTTTAAAAGAGAGAGTGGGACCATGAAAGAGCTCAAGAAGAAAGGTTGTGGGATTAATTGTCTTGAGTGGCAAAGGAAAGCTAAAGGCTTGGTCGCAAAAAGAAGCAAGCTTGCTTTCTAATTCATCCCCTTTAAAAAAAGGTTCTAATAATTTTTGTGTAAAGACCGGATAGGATAGAGCGGTTGAAAACGAACTCATCGAGAGCTTGGGAAGGGCTTCTGGAATAAAAAGCCCGCCATCGGGAGCAAGACCCGAACGAATAGCTGCAGACAGCCCTTGAGGAGGCGTTTGAGCTGCGGTGCTGAGGTAATACATATCTATTTTCCTATTTGAGGGCAGTAATGCGAGCGCCTTGCTGACTAATCGGTGCTAGCCAATAATCCGAAGCCAGGTTTTCCTTTTTTAACTGATTTTGCATAGCTTCAGCAATGATTTTTGCTTTCTCTTTGTCTGCGCTTAAGGCTAGTAGACTGGGTCCGGAACCTGAAAAAGAAAAGCCGAGGGCGCCAGCCTCAAGTGCTGCTTGTTTAAGCTGGTAAAAACCAGGAACCAAGGACGCTCGTTGGGGTTCAATTAAAAGATCTTTGAAGGAAGCTTGCAGGAGCTGAAAATCGTTTTGATAGAGAGAGGCGATAAAAGTGGCTAAGTAGGCACTTTGTTTAATGTGATCATTTAAAGAGAGCTTGGGCTGTAGTATTTTTCTGGCCGCCTTGGTCGAAATTTTTAAATGCGGATGAATTAATACACAAAAAAGAGGAGGAATAGGTAGTTGAAGTATTTTTAAAGGATTGATTTCTTGTACTAGGGTCAGACCGCCAAAAATACAGGGCGCGACGTTGTCTGCATGTTTTTGACCGCTGGCTGCTTCTTCTCCGAGAAGGGCATACTGTGCTAATTCTAAAGGTGTTAAGGGGTTTGTTAAAAAAGCATTGCAGGCGACGACAGCGGCAACTGCAGAAGCAGCAGAGCCGCCTAGGCCTCCGCTTAAGGGAATACCTTTTTGAATATGAATTGAAAAGCCTTGCTTCAAGCCAAGCTGATCGCGCATGGCTTGAAGGGCGACTCCGGCCGTGTTTCGGGTGATTTCGAGGGGGAGCTCTTCTTTTGAGTGAAGGGCTTCGATGACCAGTAAAGAATCCTGGCGTTTGGTGAGAGTGAGATAGTCTCCGAGTTCTTCGAAGGCTAGGCCTAGAATGTCAAAGCCGACTGCGAGATTGGCGCAGGTGGCAGGGGCGAAGGCGGTTACGGTATGTAGCTTAGGGTTGATGAGTGTCATGGGAGTATTGTAGCGGGGTGAAGGGTAGCTGTCATCCTGAGCGAAGCGAAGGATCTCGATATTTGCGGTGTCACGGTGTCATGCGGTGACACCGTGACACCGCATGACACCTTATCCGGAATTCGCGTCCTAAGATAAATAAGAAACCAACCTCAGCAAATCCGCAAAAACCCCTGCCGCCGTTACCTCCGCTCCTGCTCCCGGTCCTTGAATAAGCAAAGGCTGCTCATGATAACGCTGCGTATGAAAGGCCAGCAAATTATCCGTACTCCTCAAACGAGCCAAAGGATGCTTATCTGCAATACTTTCTATCGCAACCTGCATTTTCCCATCCCGACAAGCCGTAGCGGCATAGCAAAGTTTTTCACCCTTGGTCTTCGCTTCCGCTAACCTTGCTTCCATCAGATGATCGTACTCTGGTAAACGCTTTAAAAACTCATCCACCGTGCAGGATTGTAAATCAGGAGGAACAAGATCATACACTTTCACATCTTGAAGAGACACTTCAGAGCCCATTTCTCGTGCTAAACAGATTAATTTACGCGCGACATCCATGCCTGATAAATCTTCTCGGGGATCGGGTTCAGTATAGCCCAGTTTTTTGGCTTCTCGCACCAATTCGGAAAAGCTTCTACCTGTCGCAAGCTCACTAAAGATATAACTTAAGGTTCCTGAGATCACGCCTTCAATTTTAAATACCACATCACCGGTTTTAATCAGATCTTGAAGCGTGGTAATGACAGGCAGGCCAGCGCAGACAGTTGCCTCATAAAGATAATACCTATTTTGGCTACTCAGTGCTTTTAATTTTTTATAGTAATTTAAATCACCGGCATTAGCGTATTTGTTTGGTGTAATAACATGGATGCCCTGTTCCATGAAATAAGCATAATGCTCTGCGATTGCTTGATTAGCCGTGCAATCAATGATAACCGCATGCGGAATATCGTTAGTTAGAATATGATTGGCAAATTTTTCCAAGTTGGCTTTTGTGTCACAACTAGCAAATTTTTCCTGCCAGCTGCCGAGCTGAAGCGCTTCCTGACTCAAGAGCATTTTTTTGCTATTCATAATGCCGCGCACATAGAGATTGGCTTGGCCACTTAATTGCAGCTTATTTGCTGCAGAATGAATTTGCGCTAAGAGCGCAGTTCCCACCTGTCCTGGCCCGATTAAACCAATAGAGATCGTTTCTCGAGAAAGATAAAAACCAGCATGCACGGCTTGTAGCGCTTTATTGACATCTGCACTTTTAATCACAACAGAAATGTTTCGCTCAGATGAGCCCTGGGAGAGCGCGCGGATATTCACATTCGCCTTTGCTAGGGCTTGACCCAGTTTAGCCGTTATCCCTACCGTACCGACCATGCCATCACCAATAGCAGAAAGAATGGCACAATCAGGATCAAGATAAATACCTTCTAAAAAGTGCCGTTCGAGGTCAAATTGCAGGGTTTCTTTCAGGACTTTTACTGCGGTCTCACCTTGTTCACGGAGCACAGCAAAGCAGATGGAATGTTCGGAACTGGCCTGAGAAATAAAAATGACTGAAATATTGGCTTGGTGAAGGGTTTGAAAGACATGGCTGGCAATACCGGATACCCCAATCATGCCAGCACCTTCTACATTGATGAGGGCAATCTGGTCGATAGCAGTGAGGCCGGTTACAGCGGGCTGCAATTTTTTGGGTTGATCAGAGATACAAGAGCCGGGTGCCTCTGGATGAAAACTGTTTTTGATATAAATGGGAATCTTATTTTCGAGTGCCGGTGCAATAGCCAGCGGATGCAAGACTTTGGCACCAAAATAAGCTAATTCAAGAGCTTCTTTATAAGAGAGCGCTTCGATGACAAAGGCCGAACTCACTCGATTAGGGTCAGCAGTATAAATGCCATCGACATCTGTCCAGATGGTCAGCCTCTCTGCCTTTAATAATTTTGCAAAAATAGCAGCGGAAAAATCACTGCCATTTCGACCCAAAATAGTGCGCTTACCTTCTAGGGTGGCGGCAATAAAACCCGTAATAACTAAGTGCTCAAAGGATTTATTTTTTAAAAAATCATCCAGTGCTTTTTTACTTTTTGCCCAATCAACGCAAAGCAGGCCATGTTTATAGTAGATAAATAAAACACGGGAAGCATCTAAATAAATAACCTGCTTTGTTTCTGCAAGATAACTAGAGAGCAGAGAGGCCGACCACAGCTCGCCATAGCCGAGAATGAGATTCTGTAGTTCCAGAGAATAAGAACCGGTTAATTGAACAGCATGTAAGATATCTTTGATTTCAGAAAAATCTTTTTGAAAAGCGCGCTGAATAGTCGTATTTTTCTCTTCAGTGAGCAAGGCTTGACTGAGTGTGGTATGTATTTCTTCTAGAGCAGCCAAGGTTTTTAAAAAAGGCTCGCCCTTGGCTGCCTCATCTAAGAGTTTTTGTAGGCTAGAAGTCACGCCTTGCACAGCTGAGACCACGATAATTTCATCTTGACCGCGAAGCAAGGAGGGAAGTGATTTGAAACGTGAGGAATTGGCTAGACTACTTCCACCAAACTTATGTACGCTGTAGGCTGCTTTGTTGTGTTTCATTGTTCCCTCTATTTTATTCTGTCCTGGCTGACCTCTTTCGTTCATGTTCTTTTAAGAACTTTTTCCTGATTCGGATCGATTGCGGCGTGACTTCTACCAACTCATCATCGTCAATAAACTCCAGTGCCTGCTCTAAAGACATTAAGACCGGCGGAGTAAGAATGATATTTTCATCTGAACCCGCCGCACGAATATTCGTGAGCTGCTTGGCTTTGCAGACATTGACGACTAGATCGTTGTCGCGTGAGTGAATGCCGACGACCAGGCCTTCATAGACTTCTGTTTGGGGGCGGATGATCATGCGGCCACGTTCTTGCAGATTAAACAAAGAATAGGCAAGGGCGATGCCGGCTTGATTAGAAATCATGACGCCATTTTGACGATGGGCAAAGTCACCTTTTACGGCAGGTCCGTAATGACTAAAAATATGATAGAGCAAACCGGTTCCCGAAGTCATGGTTAAAAATTCAGTGTGGAAGCCAATCAGGGCGCGAGCAGGAATAAGATAATCTAAACGTACCCGACCCTTGTTATCTTGGCTCATGTCTTTTAATTCACCTCGGCGGCTGCCTAATTTTTCCATGATCGCGCCTTGATGAGTTGATTCTATATCGACAGTTAGGGTTTCGTAGGGTTCCTGCTGTTCTCCATTCACGGTTTTGACAATGACTTCGGGGCGAGACACAGCAAGTTCATAGCCTTCGCGACGCATATTTTCAATTAAAATAGAAAGATGTAATTCGCCGCGGCCAGAGACTTTAAATTTATCAGGATCGGCGGTATCTTCAACACGTAGTGCAACATTATGCAATAATTCCTGATAAAGACGTTCACGTATTTTACGGCTGGTGACAAACTTGCCTTCCTTTCCGGCAAAAGGCGAGGTGTTCACCTGAAAGGTCATGCTGACGGTCGGTTCATCGACAATAAGCGGTGGTAAAGCTTCGACCTGATTTGGATCGCAGAGGGTATCTGAAATTTTCAATTCTTCAATACCGCTGATTGCAACAATATCACCGGCATTGGCTTCCGAGACTTCTTTGCGCTCTAAACCTAAATACTCCAGCACTTGCAGAATGCGACCAGGACGGGTGTTGTTGTCACGATTGATAATGGTGACCGGCATATTGGTTTTTACCTGGCCGCGGCTAATTCGTCCAATACCGATCATGCCGACATAGCTTGAATAGTCCAGTGTAGAAATTTGCATTTGAAAGGGGGCTCGCGGGTCTACTTCTGGGGGTGGAACATGGGAAACGATCGTTTTAAAGAGAGGTTCCATGCTCGTGCTAGGCTGATTTAAATCAAGCGTTGCATAACCCAGTAAAGCAGAGGTGTAAACAACGGGGAAATCCAGTTGTTTATCCGTTGCTCCTAAGCGATCGAACAAATCAAATACTTGATCGACCACCCAATCAGGACGTGCACCCGGACGATCAATTTTATTGACGACCACAATGGGATTCAAACCTTGGGCAAAGGCTTTTTGGGTTACAAAACGAGTTTGTGGCATGGGACCATCGACGGCATCGACCAGCAACAAGACAGAGTCGACCATAGAAAGAATACGCTCTACTTCTCCTCCAAAATCAGCATGACCGGGGGTATCGACAATATTAATTCGATAAGCACCCCATTTAAGCGCTGTATTTTTAGCGAGAATAGTAATGCCGCGCTCCCGTTCCAAATCATTGCTATCCATGACACGATCGGTATGGGTAGTTTTTTTGGAAAGACTTGCGGTTTGCTGTAAAAGTTTATCGACGAGCGTGGTTTTGCCGTGGTCGACGTGGGCTATAATTGCAATATTTCTTAGTTGTTCATTCACGGTGATTTCTCAAATAGGACTAAAAAATGAAATATCTTATCGCATTTGAGGGTTGATGGCCAAGATTTATCAAGAACGATCCTTGATCTGCTGTCCTCAGCCCTCATTTTGTTGCATAATAAGCCCCAAGATATACCCGAAGAGGTAGAAAAAGTCATGCTCCCGTCTGAAAGAAAGCACTCGATTGAAAATAAAGCAGTTTTTATTTCTTGTATTGTACCCGTTTATAATGAAGAAGCGGTTATTGAGTCTTTTTTAAAGGAATTAAGCACACATTTAGATCAACTCGCTAGCCAATATGAAATTGTAGTCGTCGATGATGGTAGTAAGGATAAGACCATTGAAAAAATTTTAGCCTTGCCCCCTCAATTGAAGGTCAAACTGCTTTCTCTCTCACGTAATTTTGGAAAGGAAGCAGCCATGACGGCCGGACTTGAATTTTGCCGGGGAGAGGTGGTTGTCCTCTTAGATGCAGATTTTCAACATCCAGTTGCTGTTTTAAGCTCTTTTTTACAATCTTGGGGAGAGGGCTATGATATGGTTTATGGCATCCGTCAAAGCCGTAGCTCCGAAGCCCCCTTCAAACGTTATTTCGCACAGCTTTTTTATTGGTTGATGTCCCGCATTACCCATATTGACATTCCCAATAATGCCGGTGACTTTCGCTTAATTGATCGCAAGGTAGTGGATGCGCTGAAACAATTTCCAGAGCGCAACCGTTTTATGAAAGGCCTCTATGCCTGGATTGGTTTTAAAAAAATAGGTGTTCCTTTCGAGGTACAAGAGCGCGCTGGGGGACATTCTTCCTGGGGCTTAATGCGCCTATTTGACTTAGCCTTAGCTGGAATTACCTCCTTTTCCGATGTTCCCTTACGCGTATGGGGCTTGGTCGGCTTTGTCATTTCCCTGATTTCCTTGGTTTATGCAATTTATCTCGTTACCTCAACGCTCTTGTTTGGTACGGATTTTCCAGGGTTTCCGACCATTGTTGTTGCTATTGTATTTTTAGGAGGTATTCAACTCCTGTCTATTGGCATACTCGGCGAATATATTGCTCGTATTTTTACAGAAGTAAAACAGCGGCCCAAATATCTCATTGAGCACAAATATGGATTTGAAGAATAAAAATTTTTCCTGGCGTAACTTGCAATATTTTCCCTTATTTTTGCAGCTCACTCGTTTTGGGATAGTCGGTGTGAGTGCAGCCCTTGTTCATTTCGGTATCGTCGTGGCCTTGGTTGAGCTCTACGGATTGCAGCCTTTAGTAGCAAATGTTATTGCTTTTAGTCTTGCTTTTCAGCTCAGTTATTGGGGTCATCGCCATTGGACTTTCGGTGGTACGCAACAAAAACATCGGGTGGCCTTTCCCCGTCTTTTACTGGTTTCCTCACTGGCTTTTGTGGTCAATGAAAGCCTGTTTTACGTTTTAATGGCGCAGTTTAACTTACCTTATATGCTGGCTTTATTAATTGTTTTAAGCATTTTACCGGCGATTGTTTTTACTGTGAATAAACTATGGGTTTTTGAATGAGGGTCAGGCTGATGCGTATTCTAGCGACTAGCGTTTTTTTTCTAGGCTTACTTCTTTTTTCTTTTCACTCTTATGCAGAAGCGGGTGATGAGGCAGAGGAACTATTAGACACTTTAAGGCCGATCCAAAGCTTAGAGGCTGATTTTGTGCAAACCATTTTGGATAATAAAGGAAAGGTGCTACAGCGCTCAGAAGGGAAATTGCTCTTGTTGCGTCCCGGACGTTTCAGATGGCAGGTTTTACGGCCTATTCCGCAATTGATTATTGCTAATAATACACGGCTTTGGATTTACGATCCCGATTTGGAGCAGGTGGTGATCCGCCCAATCGCTAAAGAAATTGGCAAAACGCCGGCTTTTTTATTAAGCAATGTCAACACGGCAATCACTCAAGATTTTATTGTTCGTCGCATGGAAGCCCCGCAAAACTGGCAGTGGTTTGCTTTAACGCCAAAGGCAAAAGATAGTTTATTTCAGGTTATTCAATTAGGTTTTTTTAATCGCGACCTGAAGGAAATGCGCATGCGAGATAATCTCGGTCATCATACCGTGATTCAATTTTCTCATCTTAAAGAAAATAAACCCCTTGCTGCGGCCTTGTTTCAATTTCATCCCCCTGCGAATGTGGATGTGATCGATGAAACCCGATAAATTATCCGCGAAAGAACTTTTTAAACCGCTGGCAGAAGGTATGCGGCCACGGAACCTCGATGAATTTATCGGTCAGTCCCAGCTTATTGGTCAAGGTAAACCGCTGCGTCGTGCTTTAGAGCAGGGTATTTTACATTCGATGATTTTTTGGGGGCCACCGGGCTCAGGAAAAACCACGCTCGCTCGTTTGATGGCGACGCAAGCCCAGGCTCATTTTGTACAGTTATCAGCTATTTTTTCAGGAGTGAAAGAGCTTCGAAAAATAGTCGAGGAAGCCAAGCTGCTTCGCCAAGAAAAACAGCAGCCGACTGTTCTCTTTGTAGATGAAATTCATCGCTTTAATAAGGCACAACAAGATGCTTTTTTACCCTATGTTGAAAATGGAACCTTAATTTTAATTGGAGCAACCACAGAAAATCCTTCTTTTGAATTAAATAGTCCGCTCTTGTCGCGCACCCGTGTTTATGTTTTGCGGCGCTTAACAGAAGAAGAATTACTTCAGATTATGGAACAAGCACTGCATGACAAAGAACGTGGCTTGGGAAATTATCACTTTGATTTTCCCTTGGAGTTAAAAAAAATACTGGTTCGAACCGCGGATGGTGATGCTAGGCAAACCTTAAATTTATTAGAAATTTTAGCGGATTTAGCGCAAACGCAAAACAATGAGGTTCGAGTGACTGAAGAGGTATTACGAGAGGTCATTCAACACAGCTTAAGGCGCTTTGATAAGGGCGGTGAAATCTTCTATGACCAAATTTCTGCTTTGCATAAATCAGTACGGGGTTCATCGCCGGATGCAGCCCTGTATTGGCTAGCGCGTATGTTGGATGGCGGTTGTGATCCGCTTTATATTGCCCGCCGAACTTTACGTATGGCTTCTGAGGATATAGGGAATGCAGATCCGCGAGCCTTAGATCTTGCACTGCATGCCTGTGAGGTTTATGAGCGCTTAGGCTCACCAGAAGGTGAACTAGCGCTTGCCCAAGCCTTGGTTTATTTAGCCTGTGCCCCTAAGAGTAACGCAGTTTATGTGGCTTTTAATGAGGTCAGGGCTGAGGTTAAGCAAAGCGGTACGCTTGAAGTGCCCCTACACTTACGTAATGCCCCGACCAAGCTAATGAAAGAGCTAGGCTATGGAAAGGCCTATCGTTATGCGCATGATGAGCCAGAAGCCTATGTGGCGGGTGAAAATTATTTTCCGGAAGGTGTTGGTCAACGTTCGTATTATCATCCGGTGCCAAGAGGGCTGGAAGCAAAAATTGCGGAGCGTTTGGCTTATTGGAGGGAGCTTGATAAAAAAAAATAGTGGGCTTGGGTTTGCCCTGAAGCAGCTCGTCCTAGGTCCTGTGCTTGTCGAAAGGTATTATTTGAGGACAGTTGACGTTGGGGTCCTGTCACGGTATTTGTTTCCACTCTCGTGGAGAACAAATACCGTGCCACCCCCCGTGCAACCGTTAGGGAACATCATGCGTGTTTAGCTAAAAGTTAGGTTTTGCTTTTCTTAGTGTGGAGGTTGTGTATTCGCAATCTTCTTTTTGTATATTTTTTTGCTTGTACCTGATGAACCCCTTAACTTTATCCTTGAACTTAAATCCCTTTCACTTATCACAGCTGTTGCACGGGGGGTGGCACGGTATTTGTTCTCCACGAGAGTGGAAACAAATACCGTGACAGGACCCCAACGTCAACTGTCCTCAAATAATACTGGATTTTACCCCGATTTCACTTGATCTAATAGGCAAGATGATAAATCAAAGAAAGCAAAAATTCATTATTACTCGGAGAATAAAGAGTCCCAGAAGTAGCCGTAAAAGCTCGATAATCCGTATGAACATACTCCCCTCGTAGACTAAAGTTCCCCATCATGGCTTCCTCAAACCCCAGCCCATAAGAAAAACCGCCACTCCAGCTCGAGGTATTGCTCGGTTGAATGACTCCATCAGCATTTAAGTTTTCCTGTCCACGTAGCCGAGCCATCTGATAGCCCAGCCGCAAAAAAGCTAAAGCACTATCTGTAAAGCGAATACCGGGTAGCAAATTGATGCCATAGCCAGTACTCACAAAAAATTTTGAATTGTAATTGATATGGTCTGTTGTATCGCTGATAAGATAATTCGTGCTCTGATAGGCATTACTGTAATTTAAAAAGATCTCAAGACCCAGATAAAGAGCATTGTTGAAAGCATAACCATAGCCGGCAAGAATCGCCGGGATAAAGCCGGTTGCATTGATGGTGGGATTAAAACTAGAACTAGTGGTTCCAACAAATGAGGTATTTTGATGTATTTTATAAGAATCATAACCTGCTGCTATCCCAAAGTAGGGGCCTGTGTTTAATACCAGAGGCGCCATGACAGGCGGCAGCGGTGCTGCTGGCTTCATTGGCACTTCCCCTTTATAGCTTCGTGGCCGAGCGCTTTTTTTTGCAAATTCACCTTTATAATGAGCTGGCGCAGTCGTATAGCTTGGCTTTTTTTTATAATTAGCAGCGAGGCTAGAGAGTGTGTGTGAGCTAACTATAAAAATCAAAAGGAGACTTGCTAATCGCTTCCCTTTTCGCACCACTATCTTCCTTATTCGCTCCCGAGGTAGGAGGAATTATATCATGAGTAGAGACTAAAACTAAAATACCTGTTAAATTAGAAGCGTATTTTCATATTTTTGAGGGCTTATTATGGCAAAAGAAAGAGGAACTGTTAAATGGTTTAATAACGATAAGGGCTATGGCTTTATCAAGCGGGATAGTGGACCCGATGTTTTTGTACACTATCGTGCGATTAAAAGTGAGGGTTATCGTTCTTTGCAGGAAGGACAGCAGGTAGAGTTTAATGTAACACAGGGACCAAAGGGACCGCAGGCGGAAGATGTGATCATAGTTGAATGAGCTGCTTCATTCTTGTTATTTAAAATAGCTTGCTTCGTCGCTGCGAGGAGCGCAACGACGAAATGCCTCGCGAATCTTGGCTCGTCTAGGGTTATTTTTTCCTTTTTTCTTTCTTAGCAGCGCGTTTTTCTTTCAAGGATTTTGCTGCTTTTTTCTTTGTTTCTTTGCGTGTATCTTGTGATTTAGCCATAATTCCTCCGTTAATAAAAAAATAATAAAAGGTTTATCTCATAATTAGAATACCCTTAGATTATCTTAGCAACAAGAAAAAAATCATCATTCTTTGCGAAAGCGCTTGCGTTAGATGTTGCATCAATAAATTATTTAATTCATTATTCATATAAACCCATTCGCCCTGATAAATCCATTCGCCCTGATAAATCCGTTTGCCCTGATAAACCCATTCGCCCTGATAAATCCGTTTGCCCTGATAAATCCGTTCGCCCTGAGCTTGTCGAAGGGCATTCCTTATCATTAACATCCTCTAAACAAAGAAATGGAAAACCCTTCGACAAGCTCAGGGCGAATGGGTTTATCAGGGCGAATGGATTTATATGAATTATATTCCTTAATGAAGCGTAAAGTTTATACACCTCATCAAGGAATTATGTAACCTATACAGCAAGGCCGGTGAATTCATCAACAAATTATGTAACCTATACAATTGCGAGCCCGCGAAGCGTTTGGGCGTGGCAAGCTAGCTTTTTATGGATTTTCTCTTAACATGCTGGAATGGGGGTAAGGTACTGCGGGTAGTTCGTTTTCTTAATTATTTTTTCACAAACTTTTCTACCTGCTTTAGTATTAAAATGGTGCTGTTCAAAAAAGGTTTGAGAATTAACACTCCCATTAGGATTCCTATAAGTCTTTCCTTCCTGCGGGAGATCAAGCGTCTGGGAAGGTGGCTCGGCCTTCACTTCCTGTAAGTCGACCGGACGAAGAACCGCTTGTTTTAGTTGTTCAATTATTTCTAAGTCCGCTGCATCTGCAGAACGAGTTTTATCAAGCTTGACACTATGTTTCTTGATTGTTTTTTCAATGCGTTTTTGTTTTTCAATAGCAAGCAAGGTTGAGGGTGGTGACCATTTTTCAATCTTTCTTTTTTTGGGAAGACCAAAAAAGGATTTTCTGAGCGCTTGTCCGAAGGTGAGTCGTTTTTCTGGTTCGGAATTCAATTGGCTCAAACCATAATCTATGCCCCCTGAAATGAAATATAAGGGTGAGAGTACCCATACTAAAAACTTTCCTGCAATGTCTGTATGGACATGATCATGCTCATGATGTGATTTATGTTTATGCGCATGCCGAGGATGTGGAGAGGGGCTGTGATCCTCTACTTCAGAATCTGAGTGCGAATGCAAAGGCTCCTGATGCGAATGACTATGTTCAGGATGAGAGTTACTACTATGGTGTGAATCACTGCTTGCATGCTGATGAATTTGAGGAAAAATTATAGTGGCATCCGTGAGGGCTTCACTTAAGCCACAACCCATGGAAGTCGTAGCAGGATTAACACCTTTTAGATCATCACTCATAAGACCGATACTAATTACATGGCCGCCAAAAATGACTAGCTTAAAAGGAGCAGCAACAATGATGAGAAGGCCGCGAATGGGGTTATAAAACTGAAAATTATTTTCTGATTTTCTATATTCTTCAATGCGCTTTCTGATTGGCTCCCAGATTTTACCTAAGGTTATTTGAGCCAGTTCTTTCGCTGATTGTAAGGAGTTCACTACATTAAAAGCAAGCGTGGTGACACCCATGATCACAACAACTACAGTGCGAATAATACTTGCTCCATTCAGCGTTTTTTTTAGCCAGGGAATCATGTCTGCACCCGCTTTAGCCGCGTACCACCAGGTGCCTGCTGTAGCTGTTGTTGCAAAAATCCCGAGACCTACAATCGTGCCGACTACAAGCGAACCGAAGGTGACTCGAAAGTAGTACCTCAGGATTTCTATTAGGCCGTCTTTTTCATGATCTCGTTGTTTAAAGAAAGCTTTTGTTTCCCTATAATATTCTTGGAGGGTATCGTTTTGAATCATGTTGGTGATGGTATTATAAATTAAGAGGGTATAGCCCATAGCGGCTATTACAGCGAGTCCAAAAATACCGGTACTGAGAACAACCCCCGAGAGGCTCAATCCAAAATGCGTTGAGAGAGTTACAATAAAAGTATTGGCCGCATTAAGGCTGACAAGCCCACAGCTGATACCGGCTCCAATGTTTAAAACCCAACTGAAGCGACTTAAATTCGTCTTCCAACGGACTTCTCGAGTGAAAGCTTCTTTTTCTTCTTTGTTGACTAGGGTTCGTAGTTCTTCGTCAATAGGGCTTTCTGCATCAATAGGGTGTTCTGCATCCATAAAGTCTTTAAAATGAACTTGCATCCATTTCAGACTGGTTTTGGCGATTTTTAATTCCTTTTGACTCTCTTCATCCTCATTTTCTTCTAGCTCCTCGATGTAAGCCTGCAAGTTTTTGTAAGTGCTTAAAAAGGATGAGGAGGGATGCTCATCCTCAAGGTTATCTGTTAGTTCCCTCAATTTTTTATTAAGAAGGGCATCCCTCATATAATCTTTTGAAAACATTCTGAGGAAGGAAGTCGTGATGCTTGGTGCATAAACCTCTCCTTCAATGAGGCCGCCTAACATAAAAGCACCAAAGGAATAATAAATTGCAGGATGAAAAACCAGCGTGCCTACAAAACTAAGTAGGCCAGTGACGATGATCATT
>CAYXNR010000027.1:0-26976 GCA_964466595.1 uncultured Coxiellaceae bacterium
AAGGCGATCGATGATTACTTCAAGCGTATGTTTTTTGCGTAAGTCTAAGGTTGGCGGCTGATCTAATTCCACTAACTCACCATCAATACGTGCTCGAATAAAACCTTGGCTCCGCCATTCTTGCATTAACTCGACAAATTCTCCTTTGCGATCCCGTATGACAGGCGCCAAAATCATTACTTTGGTTTCTTCAGGTAAGGCTAAAACCGTATCAACCATCTGGCTAATTGTTTGAGCTTCGAGAGTATAGCCATGCTCCGGACATTGTGGTTGACCGACTTTTGCAAAAAGCAAACGTAGATAATCATAAATTTCCGTAATCGTACCAACTGTAGAGCGCGGATTATGCGAGGTGGATTTTTGCTCGATTGAAATGGCTGGAGAAAGACCTTCAATGTGATCGACATCCGGTTTTTCCATCATCGATAGAAATTGACGAGCATAAGCGGATAAGGATTCAACATAGCGGCGCTGACCCTCAGCATATAAGGTATCAAAGGCCAAAGAAGATTTACCCGAACCAGAGAGCCCAGTAATCACGATTAATTGCTCACGCGACAGGTTCAAATTAATATTTTTGAGATTATGCGTGCGCGCGCCTCGAATTTGAATTTGCTTCATGATTATTTTTTAAACAGTTATGAGCCCTTCATTATATCAGAAGATCAAAGCAATTCACGCTGACTTTCATTTCAGTTAGAATACAGCCTTTGCGCGTTCTATAAAAGGCAACTTATGAGCAAGATGACAGGCACAGAAAAACAAGCAGTGACCTCCTTATCACTCATTATGGCCCTCCGTATGATTGGCCTATTTATGGTCGTGCCTATCTTCGCGCTCTATGCTAAACAATTGACGGGCGCAACCCCCTTTCTGATTGGCATGGCTCTTGGTGTCTATGGCATCACGCAGGCCCTCTTACAAATCCCCTTTGGTTTACTTTCTGATCATCTGGGCAGACGTCCTATCCTCGCAATCGGGCTGCTTCTCTTTGCCTTGGGTAGTGGGATCGCCGCCTTATCCTCTTCTATTTATGGAGTAATTTTCGGGCGTGCCCTGCAAGGCGGTGGCGCAATCGGCAGCACGCTCTTAGCCCTGCTTGCCGACTTGACGCGGGAGGATCAGCGTACCAAAGCTATGGCCATTTCCGGCATGTCGATTGGTCTTTCTTTTGCACTTGCTATTATCATCGGCCCCCTGCTTGCAGAATGGCTGCCTATTCAAAATCTCTTTTGGCTAGCCTTGCTATTTAGTTTTATTGCGCTTGGTATTCTTTACTTGTGGACACCGCAGCCTTCTGGTCTTCATTCACAGCCTGAAACTGAATCTGAGGTGAAGCTCTTTTTTGCTCTGATGAAAAATCCGAATTTATTCCGCTTGAATAGCGGAATCTTTTTTCTGCACGCTATTTTTACTGCCAGTTTTGTTGTGCTCCCGATTAGCTTATATCACCATCTCGGTTTACCAAGCCAAGAACAATGGAAACTGTATTTACCCATCCTGCTGCTGAGCTTTCTGTTTAGCCTGAGTCTCATTGTTGTGGCTGAAAGACAACATCGAGTCAAACCTTATTTTATAGCGAGTATTATCATGCTAGCGCTTGCTGAGCTTTTTTTAAGGTGCTTCCCAGAGAGTTTATTATGGTCTGCTTTTGGACTCTCGCTTTTCTTCGCAGCCTTTTCTTTACTAGAAGCCTTTTTGCCTTCCCTCGTTTCGCGCACCGCCCCTCCTGCACGTAAAGGAACAGCCATGGGGCTTTATTCCTGTTCGCAATTTCTGGGTATTTTCGCTGGCGGCGCTGGTGGTGGTTGGTTTTATCAACATCAAGGCCTACTTTCTGTTTATCTTTTTTGTTTCACACTCAGCTTGCTTTGGCTAGCACTTGCCTATAGAATGAGCTCACCGCCTTATCTCACAACTCGCAGCTTATCCTTAGCCGCCTTGCTCGATACCCAAGAAGCTTCTCTTTATTCCTGGTCGGAATTAGCAAAGCAATTACAGCTTATTCCAGGCGTAGTAGAAATAAATTTTCTTCCCGAAGAAAAAATGGCCTATCTCAAAGTAGAGACTCAAGCCTTGCAAGATCCCGATTTTCTTCGGATAGAACAACTTTTACAACATCCCCCTCACTAATCAAAGGAGTTCATCATGGCAAAAGGTAGTGTAAATAAAGTTATACTCATTGGTAATCTCGGAAAAGATCCTGAAGTCCGCTATACCCCCACGGGTTTAGCTATAGCCAATATCACCATGGCCACTACAGAAGCTTGGAAGGATAAACAAAGCGGCGCCAATCAAGAAAAAACCGAATGGCATCGCGTGGTTTTCTACCAACGCTTGGCTGAAATTGTTGGTGAATATTTGCGTAAAGGTTCTAAAGTTTTCGTCGAAGGTCGTTTGCAAACACGCAAGTGGCAAGATAAAACTTCTGGTCAAGATCGCTATACCACGGAAATTATCGCAGACTCTATGCAGATGCTGGATAGCAAGGGAAGTAGTACAAGCAATGTAAACTATGAAACAGCGAGTGCTGTAGATAAAGCAGAAGCTGGTGCTGGTGCTGCTGCTCCTGCCTTGGCATTGGCAACAGAACCGGCGATGGAGGGGTTTGATGATGAGATACCTTTCTGAATGACATAAAACTATATTTGTAAAGATACACAGAAAATATAGTTAATATCATAAGTAATATAAAGTAAATTAATAGAATTAAGCCATCATTTAGACTGTAAAGATAATGATGGCTTTTTTATTAGCTCAAGAAAAAGAAAAGATAAAAAATATCTATAAATTTATTTTGGCAAAATAGAAATTAACATATAAATTTCTTGTCAATTTAAGTTAATGAATCAGCAAAAGGAAGCCTGCTATGCAAGTCATTAAACAAGATCAAGTTCAAGAAAAAATCGTTATTATTCGCAATCAAAAAGTTATTGTTGACACTGATGTTGCCGAGTTATATGGAGTAGAAACAAAGCGCATAAATGAAGCAGTAAAAAATAATCCCGAAAAATTCCCAAAAGGCTATCTATTTGGCCTCAATAAGCAGGAGAAAGATGAACTGGTCGAAAATTTCGACCGGTTTAGAAAACTGAAACATGGTAACACCCGACCAGGAAAAATGACTGCTACGCTTGAACGAAGCGATACAACGATTGTTGTAAAGCAAGTACCCGCTGACGTCTGCGACAACTGTGGAGAAGAGTACCTATCACAGGAAATTTCTGCACAGTTATTAAAACAAGCCGAGGAAGCGGTAAAAGCAGGCATTCAAGTCGATGTACGCAAATATAAATCGGCAGCTTGATGCAATAATGGGTTATAGCAACCTCTCTACCAATCTTGTCAGAATTCCTTAGTTATCCTCCCTTCTCTTGTTCAAATAAAACGTATACTATATTAGAGGAAGTCCATCAATGAGAGCCGCCAAAAATGAGGCCAGCATGAGTAATGCGGAACGTCTTGCTATACTTGAAACCACTATTTTAAACATCAATTCCACCATGCTTGAGATCAAGCAAGACTTAAAATATGGCTTCGAAAAAGTTGATCAGAAATTTGATAGCATCGATAAAAAATTTGCTAGCATGGATCATAAAATGGATAGTAAATTCGACTCTCTTCAAAACCGCCTCTGGTCAAACTTTCTCTGGCTCATGGGTATGATCATTGGCCTCTCTGGCTTAATTGCGCATACTCAACATTGGATTTAAGGCTTTTGCCAGAGTTCGTTACTATCTTCTCTTCTCCTATTCAAATAAAACGTATACTATATTAGAGGAAGTTCATAAATGAGAGCCGCCAAAAATGAGGCCAGCATGAGCAATTCGGAACGTCTTGCTATACTTGAAACTACTATTTTAAATATTAATTCCACTATGCTTGAAATCAAGCAAGACTTAAAATATGGCTTCGAAAAAGTTGATCAGAAATTCGACTCTCTTCAAAACCGCCTGTGGTCAAACTTTCTCTGGCTCATGGGTATGATCATTGGCCTCTCTGGCTTAATTGCGCATACTCAACATTGGATTTAGCTTCTTGCGAGCTTACCTAAATATGGCAAAACCCCTACCAACAGAATATAAAATCCGCAAAGCACATTTCGATGATGCAGAAGCAATAGCCTCTGTTCATGTCAAGGCCTGGAAGACTGCTTATAAAGGAATGATTGAGCCGGCCTACCTAGCTACACTAAACATAGAATCCCGCCTAGAATTAAGAAAAAAAATCCTGCTTGAAAACGAGGGTATTCATCTCGTTGCGACTTTTAATAATAAAATTATTGCCTTTTATGATGCTGGCCCTTTGCGCTGCCATGAAAACCAAAACTTATCGAAAAAACAATTACAAGATAAAAAAGAGTCTGGTGAAGTTTATGCTATCTATATTTTGCAAGCTCATCAACATCTCGGTCTCGGTCAAGCCTTGTTTAAAACAGGAAGAGATGAACTCAAAAAAATCGGACTGCTTCCCTTTATTACCTGGGTTCTTCAGGATAATCATCAGGCTCTTCAATTTTATGAAAAAATGGGGGGAAAGCTTTTTGATAAAACTGTAATAGAAATCGGAAAAAAACAATATATAGAAGTTGCATATCGGTTTTTTTAAAAAACTATCAGTATTCTGTTTAAGATTAGAATCTCTTACACCATGGAGAAGCCTGAGCAGGCTTCGAAGCTTTGGCAGCTTGTGGAATAAATCGCTCTTTCAATACGAAGGCTTTTGTTTCAATATACTTTTGAAACTCACGCTTTTGAAATTTACCAGCACTTGCACTCGCCCTTGAAAGGACCGCTCCGCTATAGCAGTCGACCCACAAATTATCACCTATTCGAGAATCGTTAACACCAGAGCTTTGATAATATGGGCCTCTACCCTTAGTAAATTTTAACTTACGTTTAAACAGTCTTCCTCTTTTAAGAAGACCGTGCAAGCCCTGTGCCATTGCCATGGCATCATTAACTGGCGCAGTTAATTGAATAGCGCCAATAACCTGATTAAACCATAAATTATGTTTATAACTATCTCGGAATTGCTTTTCTTTGTAAGCCATTTTTAAGGCAGCTTGTAGTAGTTTTGCATTCCAATCAAAAATACCTTCAGAGCAAGTTAAATAGCGCTTGAATTCGGATAGTGCAGCTTGACACTCTGCCTCATCGCGAGAATGATGAAGCGCTTTTCTTACTTTATGCAAGGCAGCTACATCTCGCTCATGTCGCTCTTCTTCCTGTTCTTCCCAGTCTTCGGGAAAAATCGCAGTTATTTGTCTTGTGAATTCTTCTTTACCCGAGGGAAGCTTAGCGAAATAGCGTTCTAACATTTCAGCCATGCCTTCTCCAAGAAGCTGCTGTCTACTTCCATTATATAAATTGACATCTCCTGCGCATAAGGCAAGCTGCAAAGCAGTCCCCCTGCGGGTTTTGCCAGTATAATCCCTCGTTTCACCCTCACATAATAATAGGGCAGGATGAATTTTTAACATCTTTTCCGCTTGGTCCTTTTTACCGTGGGAAACAAACCAGAGCAGCTGTTCCACCTTAGCTTCTAATTCGCTAATGACACCTTGAAATTCGGGTAAGTGTGCAAATTGAGGATGTTTTGCTAGCTGTGCTTTTGTATAAAGATCCCGAGAGATATAAGCAAAGAAGCTATACTGTAAAAGCCCAGTGGGAAGGGGGATCAGTTCCTTTTCTTCCGCCAGAGAGAAATATCTTTCGCGAGTATATGACATAAAATATGCTCTTATATAAAATTGCCTAAATCTTATCATAATAATTAGATTGACGGCAATAAATAAACATATAATTAGGTATTTGACAAAATAATGAGCAATTAAACTGGGGCTTTGTTTTCTATTTGATCATTATTTAAAAATAACTTAAACTTCTCGAACTTTAAATTCTGTTTAACTAGGCGCCGTCGTCCCCCGCGAAAGCGGGGGATCCAGGCTTTTATAATGACAAAGGCCAGGCTTGAAAGAGCGCGCAGAAATTTCTAAAAATACTGATAGGAGTTGTGAATTCAGATGCCATCATTTTCGCTATACCAACCTAAATCTAAGATAAAAAATATCATCTTTGATTTTGCAGGGGTTATCGTCCACTGTCCCTATGAGGAATTCATAAAAAGAGCCTTTCCCCAGCTTGCTCAAGCTGAGGATGTCGCTCAGCTAGCCGATTTAATTTTCAAATCTGAAGTCTGGTCGCAGTATGATAAGGGCTTGCCTTATGAGGAATTACAAAAACAACTAGTCGATCTCCTCCGCCAAGCTGATCATGAATGCGACTTGGAAAATATTGATCGACTCATGCAAGCCCGAAAAGATTTAATGTTGCCCTTTGAAGATACTCTTTTACTAATTAAACAATTAAACAGTATGAATCTGAATATCTTTGGGCTAACCAACATGCCAAAAGAGTTTTTTGACCACTTAACAGAGAGTATTGATATTTTTAAGCTGTTCTCAGGTATAGTTTCCTCCTGTTATACGGGTTTAGTTAAACCTGAAAAAGCAATCTATGAGCGGCTTTTAGATCAGTATCAATTGAGAGCAGAGGAAAGTATTTTTATAGATGATAGAGCAATCAATTTAACTCCTGCAAAAGACTTAGGCATTCATACGCTATTATTTGTTCATGCAGAGCAAGCGAGGGAGTTGTTGAATAAGCACTTGGATGTTGATCTTGGGCAAGTGATGTCGCCCGATTATTCAAGGAGCGAAAGACGTCGAGAGGTTGCTTAATAACATTGCGCTGTCGTGCCCGCATGCCGTCGTCCTCGTAGGACGAGTCAATCTAATTAAGTTATAAAACCTTTTTCTCTAGCTACATTATAGCGCAGTGCTTTGGGGCGCTTGGGTGGGTTCATCAGGCACTTCATCTTTCTTAACCAGTACATAGATTAGAATGGGTATTGATGCAAGGGATGGGGTGTTGGAGAAGAATAGTACAACGCTAAATGGCGTTGTACTATTCAGCGGTTAGTGATTAACAGGCCCTCCAGCCCCTCCTCTTGTTGGGGACGGCGTTTCCTTTTGGGGTAGTGTATCGCTATTCGTGCGTTTTCTGCCTGGATCTTGAAATTTAGTAGAATAAGAAGGAAAAACAGGATCCTGAGAATGAGAAGCAGGTAAAGCTCTTGCGTCTTCTACTCCCGCCCCTGTTGCTTCTGCTTTTGCCTCCTCTATTGCTGCTCCTGCTGGTCCTGCTTCTACTGGTCCCGCCTCCGCCTCTGCTGCTTCTAATGGTACTTTAGGCAAAACACGCTTATTAGTATCGATTTCTTTATTTTTACACCACAAAGCTCGTACCCACAGTGTCAACGGTGACTCCGCCAAAAACCCTAGAGAGAACAAGGAAACAATACTAACCATACCCGACCATATAAAGCCTTTTTCTTGGTAATAGTGATGCTTCTTCAATGCCTGTAATTTTTCTATCAGATCCACAGGAACACCTGGCTCTTCAGCAATATTCATTCCGTGTTTTTCACACAAGAATAGGTTTTGAAGTATCTTCGCAGCAGCCTTCTTATCTTTAAGCGCCTCATTAAATTCCTTTGGATAGTCCTTGCATCCTTTCTTGATCAAGTCATAGGCTTTCTTGGCTTCTTGCTCTTTGTCTAATATGTATTTATCCATAACCGCTGCACCAGCTTTATGGGAATAATAAAGTAATGTGCTTACAGTTGCAGTCGCTAATGCTCCTAATCCAATGACAAGCCAGAGAGGATAAGCAGGAGACCCGGCCATTGCGAGAAGTACAAACGTACTATATTTAGCATAATTGTTTACTTTTTGTGCCTCTTGGTTGGCCGATGGGCTTAGCGATTCAAGGGGACTCATTATTGCTCTAGCAGGACTTAGAATTAGTGAAACCAAACTCTTCACGGCATAAGCCGCCATAAATACTTCAAAAGCCGCCTTTAATCCTTCCCATATTTCTCCCACCCAAGTCAAAGGTAAGTCCTGAGCTTCTAAATCTAGTAGCTTAGGATTAGAAAAAATAAGTATATAAAATAATTTAGAAATGGTTAAGTCCGTTTTTGGATCATCAACACGCTTTTTAAACGCTTTTTTCAAACGCCTCGATCCTTTGGCAGCTAAATATGCCTTAACTAAAGCGTCCGCTTCTTCTTTCTCTATATTAGTGTTTATATAACTATATCCTTCAATGAATCGAGGTAATTCTTTTAATAGATATCCAGCTGCTGCTTCCTTAGCCGCTTCCTTAGCCGCTTCCTTAGCCGCTTCTGAGTTCTTCGAATTTAAATTAGTATACGCACTCAGCAGTTGCTCAAACATAAAATCCTGTTTTCCTGCATTCTCCAATAGCTGACCTAAACAGGTCAATTGCCTTTTGACTTTTTCTTCCTTTTCTTCCTCATCTTGTTCGCTGGCTTTTAATCCCACAAATTTTTGGACTTGCTCAACTTTGTCCTCTATCCATTCGCCAAACTCATTATATCTATTTCTACCCTTATCTACAAAAGAAGAGCTTTCAGCAAGACGGATAATTATCTCTGAATCAGCTAGTATAGAATGAATTGCACTGATATTGGCTTCTTTAGAAGTTTCAGAAGGATGTTTATAAATATATTCTCTAACAAGATCATTGTTAATATCCGGTTGATACTGATCACTCTTTTGTCGATGCAAGAATGATATTTCAACAAAAAATCGAAGATAGCTGAAGTCATCCGCTCTTTCTACCGCTCCTTGTGCACCTCTTTCTTCTACAGCTGCTATTGCCTTATCAAAAGAGAGCCTTGTATCCTTTAAGCTATATAGCAACTCACTTTCAGGATGAGTATGGCCTCGTCCTGCGGTGTGTGCTAAAATAGAACGACTGAACTCAAAGTCTCCTTTGCTCCATGGAATTCGACAGTGGAACTCTTCTAAAGCTTCTTCTTCTTTTTTCTTAAACGTCTTTATAAGAGCAGCTTGATCCAGATTCTCTACGTTCCCCAGAGGGAATGCACGAGCTCCATTCTCGCCATCACTAAGGTAATAAAATAACTCACCCTCTTTAGTTCTGTATAAATACAAATGGGATTTATTTGAAATCTTGCAGGCATTTTTGTTTTCTGGAAGTAGGTCTTCTTTTGGTTTTGGATAAGGCATTAAATAGAGATCGCAGCCACGAAGGGGCTTTCCTTCACTCAATTCTTCTAACAAGCGCCAGGCCATTACTCTCGCCGACTCAGGATATCTGGAAAAGGCCTTCCTAAGAGCTGGTATATTACTTGTCTCATGGAACAAAACGATTGTTGCTGTATCAGAAAATTCATCTAACCTTCCTGTCTTAGCATTCTTTTTAATTAATGCTTCTATGATATCCTTATACTTAAATTGATGACTTAAAGCTCTAGCATTATCCCGAAAAGTCTTAAGCTTAAATGGCTCTTCGCCGAGTATCTCGAGTACTGGCTCGACTTTTTCTTCTTTTTCTTCTTCTTTTTCTTCTTCTTTTTCTCTGCTTTTTTCTGTTCCTCCCCAAGGTGCTTGATTTAACCAAGCCGCTCTAGATTTTTTATCTAATCCTCTTATGGATTTCACATCTTTCTTTGATAGATTAGATTTTTTATATAAATCTTCAAAGTTCATATCACAAACCATATCAGGCCGCGTCAACATTACATAAGATAAAAAGTGTTTATTAACTTTTGCATTTTTCTCAAGCCATTTAAAATCTTCCTTCTTCATCTTTTCCATAGAAAATAACATAGATAATTCTTGGAATAATTTATAATAAGCTTCTCGATCATCATCCTTTTCCAATTCAACTAATATCTTTTCTATTTGAAGCATGTCATCCATAAAGCTTTTTTCTTTCAATTTTGATACATCAAGAAACCCTTTTTCTTTTAATCTTGCTAAAAGCGAGGATAAATAATTATATTTTTTAGATTTATCTTCATTCGCTAGGCCAGCAATATAATTACGCATAGCATCCCAAGTAGTGCTTTCGTTAGCAAACAGTTTAATCAGATATTTGTCTTGTAAGGCGGCCAATAGAGCATCCTTACTTCCATTTTTCATAAAATGACCTAAATCAGCGAAAATTTCTCGCCGAATTTCAGGATTAAACTTTAAATCAAAATTTATTTTTCTATGGTGATAAATACTTGCTCTTACTAAGTCAGTGCGATAGCCCAATTTTTGGAATTGAGCAATCAAGCTCTTTTCAAAAACCCCTTCTTTGGAACTCAATTCTTCTAACAAACCCCAGCCAGCCTCACCTGTTTTAGAAGGAGTGTGGCCTTTTGGGAAGGTGAGCTTAAGAATAGCGCCATGTAACTCTTTGTTATATAATTTAATAATTTTTTTATCTTTTTTAGCTTTATCTTCTTTAGCTGTGATAATAACTTGCTTTTCATTTTTAAGTAGCCTTCCAAGATAGTTTTCAATATTCCGGTTATCTAGATAATGTCGAGTCTTCTCTCCAGTCTCTTTTAGCAGGTAAAAAAGCCGATGTTCTTTATCTTTATATAAATACAAATAAGTTCTATCAGATATCTTACAATCCTTTTCATTTTCCGGTTCAGGCCTTAAAATAAGATCATACTCTTTAGGTTGATTTGCACCTTTTTGAATGAGCCCAATAATACCTTCCATATTTTCTTCTTTGAGAGCAACGATCAATCCTGTTGCTGAACTAGCAAGTTCTTGAATATCTTCTTTATTCAATTCAAATTCTTTAATACCTTGTTCATTCAATCCTTGTTTTAAAATATTTATTTTCTCTTTAACTACTTCAGGATTGAAGGGTTGTCCCCCAAGAATTTCTTTGGCTTCTTCCCAGGAAGAAAAACGAAGCAATAATTCCTTTCTTTGTTCTTTATTTAATTTCTTCAGTTCATCAACCGTTAAAAAGGCTATGGCTCTGCTCTTTAGTTGCTTGTATTGGGCTTGTGTTATCTGATCAGATACATCAGGATCCATTAGCAACCAAAACGCCAATTCTTGTCTTTCTTTATTAATATTTTCTTTTTCTTCTTGCGCTTGCCCACCGAAATCCTCTTCTTTGAGAAGATCAGAAATAAAACTCTCTATAGGAATTTTTCGATTAACAAATAAAGTTCCGATTTTCGCCGCTTTGACTTGAGGAGATTCTTTACTATACAAACTCATATATTTTTCAACAAGATCGTCAAATGGCAGTTGGTACTCTACGAATTTTCCTATAATTTCTTCTACTTTTATGGAAAGATTGGCCTGTTCGAATTTATCTTTTTCTTTGAAATGTTCGATCAATTGCTCAGCTTCTTTCCGTAATAGATCGCACAGTTGATAAAGTTCTTTTTCTTTCTTGGACTGAAGCTCAAACTCTTCCTTGGACTGAAGCTCAAACTCTTCATCTTTAAACTCTTCCTGATTTAAATTCTTTTTAAGCTGATCTAATTTCTCAAAAAAATAATTTATCCTGATCTTCGGAGGTAATACTTTAAGTAGAACTTCATAAGCTTCTTTATTTCTTTCTTCTAATTTGTTTAGCACCTCATTCAACTCGGGCGGACTCATTCTCGAAGCTTTATACAAGGTAAACAAAGCATTGGCAGCTTCGTCTTTCTTTATTAAACCCATTTCGGAAGCTTCTTTAGAAAAACCCCTATCTGCAAGCGCTTGAAGAATACGCCCCTCCTGCAAGACAGCTAAAAAAGCATGCTTGTTCTTTGATTGTATAAATTCAGAAAAATTCCTTTTAAGATCTTCGAGAAGACAGTCACTCAGTTTAAGATGAAGATTCTTATCATGTTCATTGCAATGGTAAAAACATGCTTTTACTATGCGATGATAGTAGTCATCGCCCAGATCAAATTGCTTATACAAAACTCCATTCGGGCTCAATTCTTGCAATAAATTTAAGCCGAACTCTCTTATCTTAAGTTCATTATGCGCCTCTTCTCTTTCCTCCTCTTTGGGTAGAGCTGCCTGGGGCCTAAGAGCTGCCTCTGCCTGAGGTCTAAGATCTTCCTTCGGCTCCTCCTCTCGCTTGGATTGAATCCCTGCATTAGCTTCAATTAAAGAAATAATCTCATCCCTGTTTTCATTTGAAAAAGTAAAAGCAACCATTAATCCTGTTGCGGAGTGTCTCAAGGCCTCTTTGATATCTTTTATATCCACCCCTTTTCTTAAAGCTTCTGCTGTTGCTTTAAAGTTCTCTGGATCCTTACCAAGAATTTTTTTCCCTTCATCCCATGAATACAAATATTTTAAAAAAGAAATTACTAAATTCTTATCTAATTTTCTTATTTGCTCAGGCGAAAGTTGATTCATTCTGCTTCTTAAGATATCGCGCGCAGCTTCATCTATAGTTCCTTGCCCAGAAAATGTGCGATCCATTAGCAATTTAAGCGACAATTCATTTAGGAATTGGTTTTCTTGGCCTTTTTGTTTTTGGTCTTGCTTATCTAGACCTACCATTTTTATAAACTGCAAAGCAAAATGCTCTAGCTGGGGAAGCCGCAGAGGCTCCTTTGGAAGTGACGACTGCAACTCCTCTTCTTGTTTTTCCTCTACAGTCGAAGCTAACAGGTCTTCTGCTGCTTCCAGATCTTCTTTTGTGTATTCCTTCGCATGCTTCTCAGAATCTAAGTGTTTTATTGATAGATGAAATACAGACAACATTGTTTCTGCTGCTTCTTGATGGTTTTCTTCTAAGCGTAAGGACTGCATTGTATAGCGCTGCAATTCAAGCAAGGGCTCTATTTTGTCTTTGAACATTCCAAGAATACTATCAATCAAAGCAACTAAGGAATTTATTGAATCTGGATTATCAGTTTCATCACATAATTTTGTTAAATCAAGAACTTCTTGGAATAATTTTTTATGAATAGCTTTTTCATCATTACTGATTTGATCTTTTTCTTCCTGACCTTTTTTGAGGTCTTTTAGCTCCTCAATAAGAAGAGGTACTTTAACCTCAGCCTTAGAAATAAGGTGACGTATTCTAACCTCCTTAGGTAATTCTTTAAATATAATGGGATAAACTTTTTTTCCTTCTAAGCTTTCTAATTCTATTTTCCATTCCTCCTTACTCATCTTTTTATCCACCAGCTCTTGCAACGCAACATGCAAGGCTGTCTCTTTTTCTTTCTCAAATTCCCGACCCGCAAGAATCTTAATAATGTCTTCGTCTTTTAAAATAGCCAACATATATTCTTTTTTTGTTCTCTTTAATACCCTAATAAAAGAAATTCTATTTCTGTTACCTGTGAAAGAAATCATGCGCCCTGTTTCTGATTCTTCTAATCCTTGAGAATAGTCTTTAGAATACCCACCTTCATCCCCATCCCTTCTCAACAAAAAATCGCCTTTTTTTCTAAAATGAACGGGATTAAATGGCTTTCCGCCAAGCATTTCTTTGCCTTCTTCCCACGATGCAAGTCGAAGTATAAATGAAACTTTAAGAGCGTTATCTGCTTTTAATATTTCCTCTTGTCTCTCGGGGGTCATCTCTTTCACTTTATCAATTAAAATTGCATATGCCTCATGTTTTGCTGAGGTAGCTATGAGCATCCTGAGCGCAAATTCATCACCCTTATCCTCTCGAAGCACCCTAGCTAAAAGTTGCAAAGCAAAGGCTTTACTCGTTTCCTTTTTCAACAAAGCTGGTATTAGGCTTACTTCCCTGGCAAGCGGCAATCTGTTCTTGAGGTATTGATCAACCAGCATATCGAGGGGAAAACCGCAATAAGTAAAACAGTTTATAAAACTTTCTATTTGCCCAGAACCGACCGCTTTAATCGATTTAACTGCTTCAATAGACAACTGTTGATAAATATTCTTCACTTCAGCATTATCTTGAAATAACTGTCGTTCATCTTCTGGAATATGTTGACCCAAGCTCTTAAAAGTATCAGCTAATTTTTGATTTAGATTTAGCCGAGCATCGTGGGCCTTCTTAATGAATTTAGCTAGATAGTGATTTAACTGATATTTTAATAATGACCTTTGTGCTTGTTCTTTTAGATTTCCATCTTCTATTTCTTCTATAGAAGGTATCGGGGTTGTAGACACTCCTTGAGACCATTCATTTTTTCTCTTTGCTGCGGCAGAATCCAAATGTGTCTCTGCATCTATCCACGAGGGAAAATATCCTTCAGGAGAAAACTCTCGACAACAGTTACTGATAGTTATCAAGGTTAATACGTAATCAGAGAAAGGATCAAGAGTCCCGCCCACCTCATTCGCTTGTGGAGCAGCATCGGTATAAGCTTTTCGATTCTCCCTCACATGGGTTATAGCTTTTTCAACTACTTCACCTAACTCCTGATATAACTTCTTATTTTTATCCTTAACCGTACAATATATACGAGCAAGAAAAACAAGCTTCCGTTTTTCATGATCAGCAACTTTTGTTATCTTACATATATCTTCATAATCTTTGTCTAGAGAATTAGCTCCATCAGCTTTTTTATTGCTTTCTATTATTTTTAAAACTGCTTCAAAATCTTCTTTAGATAATTTTAATTTAGATATATGGGCTTCCACACCTTTTCTAATTCTCGCCACAGTTAAACGTCTTTCCCGCTCTTTACGAACTCTACATTCCCGTTCGCCATCTAGGGTAAAAAATTGTCGTGGAACAGCTACTCTTCTTTTTAGTTCCTGGTAATAATTATCTCCCAATAGTGCAACTAAACCATCATGATTAAACAACTCGAGCATTAAGTCATTTTTATTTTTATTTACATTTTCTTCATCTTTTTCTTCTTGGTTTGGCAAACAGGCTTCTAGAAGCTTAAAAGCAAATTCTTTCTTTGTTTCAGCTTGAGTATTTTTTTCATTAACAGCAAAAGCATCAATTAATCTCAGTATTATCTTTGCTTGTTCTTTGGTGTTTCTTCCTGGATCATTTACACAAGCAGCAACCAGATAATCCAGACGATATTGTGGCTCGATGAAGCCTTGTAAAATATTTTTAACTTCAGACAAACTTTGCGGATTTTGCGGATCATGGCTTAGCAATTGCATAGCCTTGCTAGTTAAGGTCTGATAAATTATTTCTGCTTCTTTATTATTTTGAGAACGAATCTCATAACGCAACTTAATGATAAGATAATTAACAGGTAAAAGATCAAATGAAATAGGATAAGTTTCTTTATTTTTTTCTATCTCTTTTAATATCGCCGATACTCGCTCAGTGACACCAGCATTTATCTCTCTCGTTGTTTCCTCCAAAATCCATAATAAAACACTCTTTCCTTTTGTTGCTTCTGTTTTAGCAAAAAACTGAAGAATATCTCCGTCTTTTAAAAGATCTAAAAGAAACAAACTAAAATCCGGGTATTTTTCTATAGCTTTGGTTATTGTTCCCAAAACCCATAATAATAAATTTCCTAGGCTTTTTACTTCTAGCTGATTAAACAATTTAATGACATCTATATCTCTTAAAAGATTAAAAATAAGACGCGTGTCTAGGTATAGAGACTCCTTGTTATTTAGATTATGGAAACAAACTATTATTCCGGTTTGTGAGGATTTTAATTTTACCATGTCGTTGCCATCAAAATCATGGCTTAAAGCCTTCGCTTTTTCCTTAAAAACTTCAAGCTGAAAAGGATCTCCACCAAGCATTTTTTTTCCTTCTTTCCAGGATGAAAAATGATTCAAAAAATCTATTCTTTGTTCTTTATTCAACTTCTTTATTTGATCAATCCTAGTCTTGGGATCAAAATCTAGCTCTGCTAGCTTAGCTAGATTTTCGTCTAGCAAGAATCTGATTTGAAATTCATTCAGGACTTCATTCGCTTGACTCTTTTCTTCTTTTTCTCCCGCATTGAGAATTTGTAAAGCAAAAGCTTTCTTTTCTTCAGGCAAACAAATTTGCAAAAGATAAGAAACAAATTCTTGCTTCCTTTCAGGTAGGTAGTGGCTCACACTATTAGTTAAAGACAGTATTATTTTTAGCTTAGTTTCAGTTTCAACTTCATTATTATATAGAGATAAAAATAGACAGTCATCGCCATTAATCGTTTTAAAAATATTATTGATGAGTGCTGTAGCGGTTTTAAATATCTCAGAATAGTCAGCGTGGTCTTTTTGACCTATCATAATACTAATAAAGTTCACTGCATTATTTAATAATATCTTGGAAAGATCGTTTATCTCCGGATTTACTTGATCATCCAGATTTATTTCTGTTTTAAGCTTATTCAATTTTAAAAGCTGATAATTTACTCGTTCCTCAGTCGATAAGTTTTCAACTAAAATTTTACAAGTTTTACTATCATTTTCAAATTCTTTTAATAACTCCCGCACTGCATACTTCTCTATTCCCTTTTCCAAAATTTTCAATACCGTATATAAATAACTGTGTTTCCCTCCCTTATTCGCAAGCCACTGAACAATAGCCTTATCTTTTAAATGACTTAAAAGAAGAGGTTTGTCTATTATATTTATTAATTCTCTTGCCCTATCCGCAGGCACTTTATCTAATAACTGCAAAGAAAATCTGCTCGTCTTTCCCTGAAACAGAAGAGGAAATAACTCTGTTACTTCTTGTGTACCGATTAGATCATTTATTAGATCTAATAATATCTGGCGAGAGTTTTCTAAGACTTGCTGCCTTTCTGGTTGTTGAGACTCTTGTCCTTTCTCTTCTTGCTCTGCTTGAGGCTCTGCAGCCAATTCTTTAAGTAAAATTAAATAAGACTTTTTATCTTCTTTAGCTAAGCTAGTTAATATCTCTATCAATTCAGCAACAGATTTTTTTTCTTGATACAGCCTTATCAAGGCTTGGGATAAGCAACCTTTCTCAGCAAATTGCTTAAGAATATCTCTATCTTTTAATGCCTCCAACAGCTTATCTATATCTGCGCTTGTTATAAATTGAAGGGGATGATCTTTAAGTACTTTGGCCATTAACTTATCAAATCGCTCTTTTCCTATTAATTTTTTTAAGCCAGCTCTCATTTCTTTTACATATCTAGATGTCTCGGGTCCTATTTTCCATGTCATTGCGACAATTAGACCCTTTCTTAATCCCTTGCCTTCATTGCCCACCTCATCTAGTGCGCTATCTATACAATGCAAAGCAAAGCTTTTACTATTTTCTATTTTCAATAATTCCCAAATTATTCTCGCTTCGGGATTTGGATATCCTTTTTTCCCGTACTCTTCAACGTACTTTTTAACCAGCGTATCTAAGGGAAATTTGCATACGTCAAAACAGTTTAGTAAAGCTTTGATTGTCTCTAGAGAGGCTTTGGTTGTTCCTAGAAAGCCTTTGCTTGTTTCCAGAGAGTCTAGCGACTCAATACCCTGCACTACCTGCTCGGACAAATCTTTATAAATTTCTTGTACTTCCGGGTCTTCTTGAAATACTTGTCTCTCATCTTCCTGAATGTACCCATTCAATTTCTTAAAAAGAGAAACTAGTTTTGCAGCCTCTTTAGGTTTCGAATAGTGCTCGCTTTCTTTTAAAACTTTTAGTTGAGCATCTAAGCTATTTTTTAATGATGTTCTGTCAATTTGTTCTTTCTGTTTATCTTTTATTACTGGAGAAGGAGAAAGTTCTTCTTGGGCTCCTCTCCTCTTTTTCCTCTCCTGCTCTTCCTTCTTTTTCATCTCCTGTTCATCCGCTTTTTCTTTCCAACGCTTCCTTTTAATTTCTGATTCTCCCAAGTCTCCGAACAATTTTAAGATAGCTAATTCTTCGACATCAAGATATTCTTTGACATTAAGATGGCTTTGTTTAAATAAAGATTCTTTATAAGAGATACAGATAGCAATCAAGACTTCTGCGTAAGCATTAGGCGCCCCACCGACCCAAGCATTTTGATCGGTGTAAGAGCTCTTGTTTTCATGTAAATGATTTACAGCCCTTTCAATTTGCTCACCTAATTCATTATACAATTTCAAAGCCGCATTCTTATCTACATCTTTTGCATTCTCATATTGCTTTACCGTCTTATACAAACGAGCAAGAAAAACAATTTTCCATCTATCATGTAAATTGATCTTATATAAATATTCTGATTCACCTATTCTTGTATGGTAATGCCCCTGTGGATCCTCCCCCCCACTTTCTTGTAGTACTGCTTCAAGTTTTATAAAATCGCATTCTGTCTCAAAGTTACCTACCTCATAGTCAGATTCACTGTCAAAATAGTTAAATTTATACCCAGCATAGCCTATTATTCCCTGCTTAATTATCGCCATAGCAGAATGCCTTTTTTGCTCTATAGCCACATCCTCACGAGCAACTTCAAGTTCTTCCTTCGACATAAAAAACTTTCTTTGAGCTTGGTCTAGCTCTTGCTCCTTTTGCTCATCTGGTTCTGCTTGTGCACTTGGAAACTGTTGTTGTGGCTCTTGTGGCTCTTGTGGCTCTTGTGACTCTTGTGACTCTTGTGGCTCTTGTGGCTCTTGTGGCTCTTGTGGCTCTTGTGGCTCTTGCCGTGGCAACTGTTGAAATATATTTTCTACTAGTTCGGTTGCATATTGTTGTCTCATTTCCTCAACATCTTCGTTAGTGAAGTCATGAACTAAGGCCCTGGCACTTTCTTTAAAACGCTCGGAATTGGCCTCACCGCCAAGAAGTTCTTCCACTTCTTGCCACGCAACATGTCTATCTTTCCTTTCTTGCAACGCAACATATTTAAGAAAACGTTTTCGCAGTTTTTTGTCTAACTGCCTTATTTGTTTATCTGAAAATTTTCTCACGCTTTCTTTTAGAGTTTTAAATCTGTTGTCTCCTATGCTTTCCCTTAACCTTTCACTGAAGAGTATTCCGTATACTAAATTATTATGCGCAGGTTTGTATTTTTGATCTAATTTCCGTTCTGCTTTTTTACTTAGAATTTCTTCTACAAACTTTGATTTAAAATACCCTACTTGGTCGGAGGAAAAATTTTTAGATACTTCATCAAATAAAGCCAATATCTCTTCGTGTTCTGCTTGAGCCGATATATTTTCTTTTTCTCGAATTTTTTTATATTTATTAATTATTGGGATTATAGAGAGCTTCTTTCCTCTTATTTTTTCAAGAAGTTCTTTTACTTCTTTTATAAATAATACCTCCTCTTGAGATCGCTTTAGAAATCGCTTTAGAGGCGCTTTAGGTTTACTACCAGGCATTGAAAAATCTCCTCGTTATCTGCTTTAGGTCTATATTTTTTATATGTTCTTTATCTTGGCAAAGTCTTTATTTAAGAGTATAGTGCAAAAACAAAGAAAAATGCCTCAAAATAACTAATTGATAAATTTAACTATTTAATAATTTAAAACTCTGTCTATATACGGTACAAAAATCATTTTTGTCATTCTGAGCATTTTTGTCATTCTGAGCGCAGCGAAGAATCTGTATCTCATTGATAATTCAGATCCTTCGCTACGCTCAGGATGACAATCGGGGCTCAGGATGACAATCGGGAGCGCACCATACGAATCCAAAATTATTTTTATCAATTTTACCATAAATAAATTGATCAATTATACCATAAACTTCTAAATTATGCACAAATCAGGAATAATTAAAAATCACCTATTTAACCTCAACTTAAGGCAGATTTTTTTCAGCTTATTGCTTCTATTAAGCTCTTCAAGCTTATTGCTTCTATTAAGCTCTTCAATAGTGGCCTCCCCAGCCCAGGCTGCTGACAAAATCGAAAGCCAAATTTCTTCTTATGTAAACACTCACCTACCCGAGCAACTTTCCTTCTTAGCCAAACTCGTAAACATCAATAGCGGCACGTCCAACCTCACTGGTGTTCGCCAAATAGGCGCGCTCTTCGCTCCCCAATTCGAAGCCCTGGGTTTTACAGTTCACTTTGCGGAAGAACCCGCAAAAATGCAGCGAGCAGCAACTTTGATTGCTGAACATCCTACCAACAAAGGAAAAAAAATAATTTTAATTGGTCATTTAGACACTGTTTTTCCTGCAGCAAGCCCCTTTCAGCGCTTTAAACAAGAAGGCAAATTTGCAAAAGGACCAGGCGTAGTTGACGATAAAGGTGGTGATGTCGTTATTCTCTATGCCTTAAAAGCCTTAGCAGCTACAAATGCACTTACTGAGGCAAATATCACTGTCGTTTTAACCGGTGATGAAGAAGATTCCGGAAAACCCACTTCTATCTCGCGAAAGCCCTTAATTGATCTCGCCCAAAAAACTGATATCGCCTTAGATTTCGAAGCTGCTATCGACGCTGATACAGCCACTGTCGCACGTCGAGGCATTAGCTCTTGGACCTTAAGCACCGAAGGGAAAGAAGCACATTCTTCAAGTATTTTTTCAGAAAAATCTGGCTTTGGTGCTATTTACGAATTAGTTCGCATTCTGGATACGATGCGTGTACAGCTTTCTCATGAAAAGAATTTATCCTGCAGTCCGGGACTCATTCTAGGGGGAACAGCAGTCAACTATGATAAAAATAATTCACAGGGGACAGCCTTTGGAAAAGGAAATGTGATTGCTAAAATTGCAATGAGCAAAGGTGATTTACGCTTTTTGACGCCTGAACAAAAAATCGAAGCAGAAAAGAAGATCTCTGCTATTGTCAATGCTCATTTACCTGGCACCACAGCCTCTATCCACTTTCAAGATGGCATACCTGCCATGCCCCCTGCAGCAGCTAATTTTAAGCTGCTACAAAAATATAGCGAGGCAAGCCTCCGCTTAGGCTATGGTCCAGTGAAGGCGCTTGATCCCGGAAGTAGAGGAGCAGGCGACATTTCACATCTTGCTTCTTTAGTATCTGCTTCCTTAGCAGGACTGGGACCTGTTGGCACAGGAACGCATTCTGACCAAGAAACCTTGGATATCTCTTCTTTGCCTATTCAAACCAAACGAGCAGCCTTACTCATTTATTCGCTCAGCCAAGAGAAGTAAGGCGTACCGAAACCTCTCCATAGCAAAATTGAAGTTCTTTACCTTCTGCGGTAAGTAAGCATAAATGACCTGCTTCGCTTAGTCCCTGCGCCAAGCCTTGTACTATCTTTGAGCCCATATGCACTTCAATTTCTTTATGCAAAAGCAAATCATATTTTCGAAGAGCTGCTAAAAAAGGTTTGAGACCTTCTGCCTGAAAAAGAGTCAGGCCTTGTAATAAGCTATCTAATACAACACCTACCACCAGATTACGCGAAACTGAGCGAGCTAAAATTTCTTCAACCGCTATCCAAGCCGGGTTTGTTTCTTTTGGCAAGGAAAGATTCAAACCAATTCCAATAACCACCCAATTTTGCTGAAAAGAAACCAAATTTTCTAATAACAGTCCCGCCAATTTGCGACCGGAAAAGAAAATATCATTCGGCCATTTCAAACCAAGACCTGCCTCAAGACCCAGTTTTTCTAAGGCTTGAATCAGCAAAACCCCAGAGACCAAACTTAAAGAAGACAGGCCGGAAAAAGAAGCGGGAAAAGACCAAGCCAAAGAACAATAAATATTGCTGGCATAAGGCGAGAACCAAGTTTTACCCTGACGACCACGGCCCTGCGTTTGCTCCTCTGCCAAACAAGCCCAACCTGACTTTCTTTTACTCAAAAATCTTTTACCGGCTTCGAGAAGATAAGTATTGGTAGAAGTTATTGACTGGAAAATATCCAGCTGCCATAATGCGCCACGATTTTGGGGGGAGATGGCCGCTATGATTCTTTTAAGATCAAGCTTTTCGGTCTGTTCTTTCATAGTACAATTTTTCTATTGCATAAGTTGTCAAAGAAAGGTAAATTGAACATTATTTCACGCACTTAAGGATATCCTATGAAAACTGCTCTTTTATTAATCGAAATACAGAACGACTATTTTCCAAATGGCCGGATGCCTATTGAAAAAAGTACCTATGTTGCTGCCAAGAGCAAGCAACTCTTACAAGCCTATCGCGCTCGTGAATGGCCTGTCATTCATGTACAACATATTTCAACTCGTCCTAATGATAGCTATTTTCTGCCTTGTACAAAAGGCTCTGAATTTCATCCTGATTTTCAGCCGACTAAGGGTGAATTTATTGTCAAAAAACATTATCCCAATAGTTTCCGTGATACCACCTTATTGAATATCCTCACCAAGAACCATATTAATCATTTAACTATTTGTGGCATGATGACTCACAGCGCTATCGATGCAACCATCAAAGCGGCTTACGACAATGGCATGTTGTGCACCGTCCTCCATGATGCCTGCGCAACCAAGGATCTTCATTTTAGTGAAACCATTATCCCAGCTCAAAATGTACACCATTCTTTTTTGGCCTCTCTCGAACCTATTTATGCTACGGTTTTAAACACGGATTCATTCTTACAAATGATTAGTGTGCGTAGCACTTCTAATATGGCTATTTCTGCCTAGAGAATATATATTCACAACCTATCTTCCTTGCCTCTCTCTTTTTTAAAATGAGAGAGGCGGAAAAGTCTTAGGTGCAAACTGTGGCAAAATTAAGCCCGCAACTCTTTCAGAAAATTGTTTTACAATGGTTTGATCGCTATGGTCGTCACCATCTTCCCTGGCAGCAAAATAAGACGCCTTATCGAGTCTGGATCTCTGAAATCATGCTCCAGCAAACCCAGGTGACAACCGTCATCCCTTATTTTCAGCGTTTCCTGACTCGCTTTCCGGATCTCGCTTCACTTGCAAGAGCTAAAGAAGATGAGGTTTTGCATCTCTGGACTGGACTCGGTTATTACAGCCGAGCTCGTTCCTTGCACCGTTGCGCTCAAATTATTCAAAATGAAGGTCAGGGAAAATTTCCGGATAATTTAGCCGAACTGCAGAGCTTGCCAGGCATTGGCCGCTCCACGGCAGGCGCGATTTTAAGTTCTGCCTTTAACAAGAAAGCCACTATCCTAGATGGGAATGTTAAAAGATTACTCGCTCGTGTGCATGCCGTGACTGAAGCTCTGGATGATAAGAAAACCTTGGCTCGGCTTTGGCAACTGGCGGAAGCGTATACGCCTTCAAAACAAGTCGCCAATTATACTCAGGTGATGATGGATTTAGGCGCAACTCTCTGCACGGCTAAAAATCCACGTTGCTCTGCCTGCCCGCTCACCACTTATTGCAAGGCCCATCAGCAAGGCTTAACGAGCGTCTTACCGTATAAAAAGAAAAAAAGCAGCCTTCCCATCCGCCAAACTACTTTTATTATCTTACAAAACAAGGCTAAGATCTTATTACAAAAAAGACCGCCAACTGGCATTTGGGGCGGCTTATGGTCTTTACCGGAAATTCCTGAAAAAGCCTCTCGTTCTGAAATTAAACAATATTGTTTAAAACAATTTCACTTGCAGATCAAAGAAAGCGAGGCTCTCAAACCCTTTCGACACAGCTTTACGCATTTTCATTTAGAAATCTATCCTATACGCCTCAGGCTCGATACTGCTTGCCCCACAAGCCTAGCTAGCCCCAGTCAAATTTGGTATAGTTTGCGACGTCCACAGGCAATCGGTCTACCGAGACCCGTACTTTCGCTCTTAGGAGAGCTCCTATGACCCGCTATCTTGAATGCAGCAAACTCAACAAAAATGCCGAAGGTCTCGACAAGCCGCCCTTTTCGAATGAACTCGGCCAAAAAATTTACGAAAGCATTTCAAAAGAAGCCTGGCAACTCTGGCTGGGTCATCAAACTATGCTCATTAATGAATATCGCTTAAGCTCCATCGATCCGAAAGCCCGGCTTTTTCTTCTAGAAGAACTTGAAAAATTTCTTTTCGGCACAGGCAGCAATAAACCCGAAGGCTATCAGCCGCCCCAGCAAGCCTGAAGATAAAATTAGACAAACTTATTCTTGACTCTAGCCCTCGCAATAGATTTAATATACACCGCAAGGCCAGATAGCTCAGTCGGTAGAGCAGAGGACTGAAAATCCTTGTGTCGGTGGTTCGATTCCGCCTCTGGCCAAAGTAAAACGCCGAATTCACCGCTAAAATCCAACGGTAAATCCCAATCTGCCTTATTTACTATCCAACCATCCCATACTAAGCTTTTTATGCTTTAGCGCACAATCTCGCAAATAAAGATTAATGAGTGTCTGATATGGAATACCATTATCTTCCGATAAATGCTTAAAATAATAAATTGTTTCAGCATCGAGCCTGATAGTGACCTGCTTTTTTAAAGCGGCAATATAAGGATTTTTTTTCCCTTTTGAAAAATCATATTCTTTTTTCATAGTCACCCCCATGATATTGGGTTGATTCTCTTTTCGTTGGACAATGGGAAAGAGGTAAAGGTTAAAGTTTCTATCGAATAAATTGGAAGAAAAAATTGAGAATCCCCAGTCACTTGGGGATTGTTTTAAAAATTAATTCAGCCATGTTGCACTCTTTCCAAAATATCTTGTGTAGCTGCCAACAAATCCTTTAATAGTTGATCATCAATTTCCAAATGACCTTCATATTCCGCCACATTCCGTCGCTTATGGCATAAATCTAAAATCCGCCATACTTTCTGGTCCACTTTCAACGTATGGGGCAATGCTTGAAAAACCACATAACGGTTAGTTGAACGATAGCCCTGTTTACGCAAAGCAGCTAAAGCAAAAGAGTGCGCGGCATTATAGGCAAGAATGAAGCGACTCTCTTCAGATAGACTTTCATTCAGGGCGTCATTTAAACGTGCTTGTCCAAAACGAATTAAGCCTTTGCATTCTTGCTCATTATAAGGCTCAAGTTTTAGCTGCCCTATTTTTACCAGATTTTCTAAGCTTGGCGAGCTCATCTTCTGTTCCTATTAAAAATATTTTAGCTTGCTTCAATATTTGAATAATGAAATTATTTTCTTCTTTCTGTTTTTTCATCCACTCAGAAGAAGAATACAAAACGGGGCTTATTTTTCTACCTAATTTTTCTTCCGTTACTGCCAGGCATTGAAATATTTCAGCATAAGTTAATTGTTGGCTAATAATCATTAGATCAATATCACTATCTGCTTTATCTTCTTGCTTAGCAATGGATCCGTAAATGAATGCAAGTTCAATCTTTTTAGTAAATGGTGCTAATGCTTCTTTCAAAACATCAGCCAAGCCAAAAGTCTTTTGAATGAGACTTCGCAACTCAGAAAAGAAAGGCGTATTTTGGTTGGCTTGATATCTTTTCTGATTTCCTACTTGCTTGACAGTGACCAACCCGCTGGCAACTAATCTCGCCAATTCGCGCTGTACTGCACCTGTTCCTGATTGCGTAAAACGAATAATTTCATTGGTATAAAAATCTAAATTTGAATGGCCATATAGAAGCCCCAGCACCTGCTGCTGTACCTTGGAAAAAAGGACAGTGGAAACACTTAAATGATTAATACCCATATTGGGTATTATAATACCCATTTTAGGTAGTTTCAATGGGGGCTTGCCTTTAACCTTCACTCTTATTTGCCGATAATAGAGAGGTGAAGGTTGAAGGCAAAAGCAAGGGTCAAGCGCCACCTTGATGTACAAAAAATTAGCAAGACTTTGCATTTTACAAATTGGCGAAGTGGCTGATGAATTTTTGTACCTTAAGGTGGCACTTGACCCCCTGATTGATGCCAATACATTTATAGGCGCTAATCTTGCTAAAATAAACTTTCTTGTTGGCAAAATGCCCGCAGCAACTCCACGTATCAAAGGGGCGTTATCAAAGATAGCTATCCTGAATGAGTTGATTTCGCGCTTGCCTTCCGAGGCTAGCTTAGAACAGCCAGCTCCATTTCATGCATTCACAGCTCAATTGAGCGAAACATCCAACACACTTAAATCTATGCGTCGCAATAACACTTTCTTTGATTGTGACAACATGATCAAATTCCTCAAGGGATTAGCTGTCATCATGACCGGCGTCATCCCAGGCTTAATCTTTGGCGCAGCACTCAATTACTTTGGTGTTTTCAACTCAACAGGCGAAAACAAAGTCAATAAGATGCAGAAAATTCTAGCTTCAGCCACACCAAGTGCCCGCATTTAGATATACGGCAAATATGCATATTGGTGAAAGATAGCCGCCTTTTCCAAAAAAGTACGTGTAGCATCGAATGTATTAATTGCTATCAATATTATCTCTCAACTCAATCCTGCCATTTAACATATCGAAGAACTGAAAATCCTTGTGTCGGTGGTTCGATTCCGCCTCTGGCCAATGGAAATGACATGTGTCCGATATAAAACGCTCAACCGATTTTTACAAAACACTTTTCAATGCTGAACCCGTATTTTCGAGTCCTCGCTATGTGGCGTTTTCTGCTGGTGGTGAAGCAATGTTTGCTATTTGGACAGGCGGAACAGTCCCCGATATTAACATTCCGCGATTTTCTGAAATTGGCATTATGCTTTCATCTAACGAAGAGATAGACCGCCTCTTTGAAAAGTGGCAAAAAAATCCTGGCATCAAAATCGTGCAGAAACCCTCCACTGAAGTCTTTGGCCGCACCTTCCTTGCTGCAGACCCCGATGGACATGTGATTCGGGTATGCCCATTAGATTAAGGGGCTATTGTCTAGCAAAAAGTAAAACGAATCCAACCGCTTTAATAATGTCGTCAAGAGCCATAATTTTTCTCTACCCAACCATTAATTTCATTAATGGCATTGGCAATCTGATCTGGTAAATTTAAGCGCTCCCGAAAAATACCCAAACCTCGCAGATGATTATTCCACAGAGCTTGCAAACCTTGCATTCCAGATTGATCAAACTGAATAGCCAATGCTATTGGCGTTTCACGGCGCTTGAAAGTGGCTTGAATCGCACTAGCAACCTTTCTGGCATCTAAGAAATTCGGTTCCCGAATCATTACTAGCAAATCATGATAATCCTTCATTCTGCTGTTAATAGCGCCCTTGGATAAAATTGTTTCCAGTTTTTCGGAAAAAATGGCTTCCGGCGGATAAACATACAAAGAAATTTCACCCGCAAAAATCGGCTTTCCCTTGTACTCAAAAGGAGTAAATGTCGCCTCGACTGGTTCAACAGTATCGCCAATACCGATATCGACCTGAATCTTATCCTTCATCTTTCCAAACTGAGCATCCAAAGTTACCCGAAAACCTGTATATTCCATATGC
>CAYXNR010000028.1:0-26867 GCA_964466595.1 uncultured Coxiellaceae bacterium
TTGTGCCCGAACTATTTAAGGCGATTGCACCCAAAGCTGTGCCACTGCCCACCGCCCCAGTTAAGGTGATGGCACCCGAGCCGGCATTAACAGTTAAGTTACGCGCGCTACTATTAGCAAGCGTTGAAGCAAAGCTCACGCTGCCATTACTTGTTCCGAGCGTCGTGTTAATACCCAAGCTCACGCCGCCATTATAGGTTTGATTCCCGCCTGTGGTCGTAATCGAACCGCCATTCAAAAAGATTAGGCCATGGCCGGAAGCCGGAGAAAAGGCAGCCGTATTATTCGAAGTCAAGACCAAACTCCCGCTCCCTGAATTGCTAATGCTGACACCGGAACCCACAGTCAAATCACGGTAAGCAGTCAAGGTGAGGGAATTAGCACTGTTCCAACTAATCGAGGTATTCACAAAAATATCGCCATTGCCGCCAGAACCAGCGGAGGTGGTTTGAACGATGATACTGGCGGAAGCCAAGGCTGTGGTTAAATCACTGACTAAGAGATTAGAATTAGTAGCCCCAGGACTATAGGTTCCACTTGAAAAAGTCGCTGTCGTTGAACAAGCCGTACAAATAGTCAAATCGGAAGGATCGAGTAACCAAGTTCCGGTTATTCCGTGGGGAGCTTTCAACTCTGCTTTACCACCATGAATATCAAGATAGTGTCCTGAGGTTTCTACAAAGCCACCATTTCCATACCCTGCCCCTTCCGCAGAGATCAAACCATGAAATTCGGTCTGATTTGACCACAGAACCACTTGGCCACCATTCCCCTCAATTAAGGCATCAGCCAAGATGGAGGCGCCTTGTTCGACGGTCACTGTTTGCGCATTTGCTAGCGGACCAACCCCGTGGGCGCTTCCGCCAATATTGACCGTACCTCCTCCAAAGTCACCACTTACCTCAATTTGAGCCGGCGCCTCCATATATATATCGTGGCCCAAAATAATCACTTGGCCCCCAGGGGCTTCTATGACACTACTTAATCTGACTTGGCTGTTAATTGCTGATAGATAGAGACTCGATACCGAGATAGCATGAGTTAAATCTAAATAACCACTGCTTAAGGTAGTCAGCGTCAAGCTCTTCCCTGCACCACTGACCGTTCCAAACTGAAGCGCTCCATTCCCGCTATTTAAAACCGTATCGGCGGCTAATAAAACATCGCCTAAAATAAGTCCTTGATTGTTTGTACTGATACGTCCTGCTAAGGTCGTTGTACTGGCTGTACTGACAACCCCACCTTCAAAAGTAATTGCAGATTCGCTATTACTTCCTAAAACAACACCGCCATCATTAGAAAATTCAACAAGATGAACAAGACGGGAGCCACCACCGCTATCGATTAACAGGCGATAGCCGCCTGGCGAGGTATCAAAGTTATCTGCTCGCAAAGTATTATTAAAGGCTACCGAAGTAGCTGTATTCTGAATGCTGATCGTTCCAGCCTGAACTGCACCGCTGAAACTCGTCGAATTCGAATTTTCTATTGTCACCGTTCCCGTCCCTCTAAAGGAACCGGCACTGATCAAGCCCGTACTGCCGCTATTGAGCGTCAGTGAATGGGAGCCACCATCTAGATCTCCCAAGCTAATATTCCCGCCTGCTGAATCGATTCGGGTGTCGCCCTGAAGCTCGCTCCTTTCATTTGAGCTAATAAAGGCACCCCCAGAACTAAGATAGCTGCCATTTAAGCTCAAAGTCGGATCACTCCCTACCCCCGTATAATGTTGATCATTCACCGTATTTACAGACTGAAGCTCAATACTATTACCCTCTACTGCCAAACGACTGAGGGCTGCAATACCACCCACCGCTCCGCCAAATTCAGCATTCCCTACCAAGGTCAAAAAGGCTGGTGGATTAGGATCATTGACTGCTGCATCAACCGTGCTTGCAAAAAGCACTAAACCTTCTTTTGATTTCAAGCTGGTATCACTGCCTAGCGTGGTTGGGCCACCATAAAATTGGCTAGCCACCGTCGTAACTGTATTTAAATTCTGAGTTGAACTGGGTATACCCGCGTCTAAATTAGAAGTGCCTGAGATGTTGAGAAAACTCAAGGCTTGCTCTGCACCCACATAGGCGCCGGGGTTAAAAATAGCATTTCCTTCTATATTCAAGCCCTCAGCTCCTGCTACTTGTGCATCTACCGGGGCATTAAAGGTAACAGTTGAAGCACTTAGGGTAAGATCGGGTTGGGTTAAAGTAAGGGGACCATTATAGGTTTGCGTGCCGGAAGTCGTTATATCTGCCCCGAGAAAGGTCGCGCCCTCTGAAGAAGTCGCTAAACTAGCTAGAGGAACGAAGCCACCGATCGTGCCGTTTAGTACGAGAGTTCCAGAACCCTGAAAGTTCAAGGAATAAGGACCATTAATGCTGCTATCTTCGCTAAAAGTCAGCGAAGATCCGCTATCTACACCGATTGAAGTTGAGCCAGTTAAGGTCACCGCCCCATTCAGGCTGGCCTGACTTGCTGGCAGGGCTTCTATTGCGCCCGTCGTTCCAGACGCACCCGACCCCTCAACTTCTATGGCATTGTTTAAGCTAACATTATTCAATTGGAGAGTAGCATTCGAGCTCACTTTTACAAGTCCCGTTCCAAGGCTCGAACCATTTGCAACTTCTAGAATGCCCGAATTAAGATAGGTGCCGCCTGTATAGGTATTATTCAGTCCCGAAATAATTAAAGTACCGCTACCCGCATTGGTAATTGCAGTATCTATGCCGCTAATTGATCCTGTTATAGAAGAAGCCTGACCAGCCCCACTAATTGTTAAATTATATCCACCACTTACATCGCCTTTAACAACGACATCCCCTAAGCTTGCCGTCAAAGTCGCGTCTTGGGCTAATTGAAGTTTTCCATTTAAAATCATTTGATTAGCAGAAATATGGGCTTGACCGTCCCCGGCCTTAAATTGGATTGCTCCTTCCCCTTGGTTCGCAGTTAAACTCAGCGTTCCACCGCCCGCCGGGCCATTTGCAGAAATCACTGCAGTTGGCTGCAGATCGATGCTATTCGCTGCAATTGCTACTGTACCACCCTGAGAGGCGCCCGAAGCCTTAAATTGCCCAGCCACTTCTACCCGATCACCTTCATCTGGACCTGCCGAGAGCTCCATCACTCCGCCCTCTGCGCCGCCGACCTCAATTACCGTCGAAGCTACTGTTTTTACTGACTTTCCAGAAATCTTCACTGTTCCGCCCTTTCCGTCTTGGCCAGAAGCATCAATTTTTCCTGAAACTTGCACCGTACCCGCATCGGCAGTTAGCAGAATCGTAGCTGTCCCATTAGGCAAGGGCGCACTACCTCCACTATCCCCCGGTGATAAAAATATCCCATTACTATCTTGGCTCACATAACGCGCCTCAACGACCCCGCCCATTTCAATAGCATGATCCAGAACTTGGCCAGCTGTTTTGGCACTCATGACCACCTGCCCGCCATCTGCTTGAATAAGACCGGTATTTTTAACCCCCGTATTCAGCGGATTCCCCTCTTGATCGACACCAGGCTGGCTACTTCCTTGATTAATAGCGAAATCAATCATTGAACTGCCAAAGCTAACCGTAAAGGTTTGGCCGGATTCAAGGGCTACCTGCCCCAATTGGGCCTGAATAACCCCATTATTCACCACACCAGGGGCCATCATGGCAATATAGCCATAATCCTTGGCTATCACAGTACCGTCATTAATAATACTGCCGTAATAAGGAGAGGCTTGATTAAATTGATATTTTCCATTTAAAAAATCCTGATTACTCATATTCGCTGTTGAAACCATAATGCCGGCTACATTGACATAGGCATTGGGTCCGAAGTACACACCTGCTGGATTAATCAGGACAATTTGACCTGTTGCCGTTAATTGGCCATAAATTTTAGAAACACCCTGGGTCGGATCTACTCGGTTTAAGGCAATACCACCCTGTGGTTGTTGAAAATGGGTGGTTTCCCCCTGGTTAATATTAAAGGTATGCCAATCTAAAATAGCTTGTGAGCTCGTTTGGTTGACCGTGGTCGTCGTTTGGGTTTGCGAAACCGTAGCCGTACCGGCTACGACATTATTGAGGCTAGGATTAGCAAAGGCGCAGGGAGCAGCAAGCCACAGGAAGAAGAGCAGCCCTAAGCTTCTTTTTTTAAATAAATCAAGGCCTTTCACATCAGGATCTTTTTGAGAAAAGATTCCTGGAAAAAGGCCATTTTCACTCCACTTCGATCCGTTCATAACACCTACAAGATGTTGATTAATATTATAAAAATTTAAAACTTGCAGATAGTCCTTTTTAACCTTTCTTATCATTAGAGTATAGTTTATCTTTTTAGTTTTGCACAAAAAAAGTACAAGTATTTTATTAATATTTTCAAATGCTTATATTTATTTTGCCCCACTAACTTGCATCTCTGTTTCAAGCTTCTGTTTTGCTTTAATCGTGCGTTCTAGTTTCTTCTTATATTCCTCATCTATCTGCTTTTGCATATCGATCAATTGAGCAATATTTTCACTAATATCAAGCATGTACGGTAAATTGACTGAAAATAAGCTGCCATCTTCTATCAAGGGCCAGTCATTGCCATAGGTTGCGACCCCCTCTAAGGTTTCTAGGCTGTCGTAATACATCTGATGGGTGGCATGCATCGCTTCTGGCAGCAAGAGCGGTTGAAAGGATCCTAAAAAGGTGTCGATATTGAAATTGCTAAAGGTAATACTCTGGCCCTTGCTTTGCCCCAGACCTAGGCCCAGAGTCAAGAAGGTAGGGGTCTGGAAGTAGACATAATTAAGGATATTAGAAGGTGCAATAACCTCAGTAAAACCTATAAAACTGGTTTTACCACTGATATTGCCTATTAGCGCTCCCGAATAATAAATGGTGTTTTGTTCAGGCGGTAAGAAGAGCTTGCTACTACTCCCGCCGGCAAGGATTTGATTAATTTCCTCAAAATGATTAATGGTCAAATTATTAGTCGTTGCCAAGCCCGCATCCTTGGTGGCTAGGGTCACTGTCACAGAAGAGATGGTTCCCGTATTGCTGAGACCATAGCGAGAATAATCTACCGCTTTTACCATCGTTGCAGCATTCGCACCGCCTTTCACCGTACCACTCAGAGAAGCTGCCCCCACAAAGGCAAAACGAACCGAACCCGAACCACCTTGGAGATTAGCAAGATTAGTAAAGCTAAAGCCCATTCCAGTATGATCCGCGTTGACTCCAGCAAAGCCCGTAAGCAAGCCGCCGCCATTGCTCTGATTCACTGTCCACTGCTGTGAATTGCTTGTCGGCACAGATAAAGTGTTATTGCCATTAGCAAAACCAAGGACAGTTAGATTGGTCACATGCAAGGCTCCGAGACTCGTTGCCGTATCCGGTCCACCTACTGTAAATACCGTGTTCGGACTATTACTAATCAAGGTAAGACTAGCCGGCTCAAAATTACTATCAAAGGGATCGCCTTCCACACCCTGATTAATTGAAATATCGCCGGATTCAGTGGTTAAACTGACATTCTGTCCCAAAGCTAATAAGGAATTATAAGTCTGACTACCTGTTGTGGTGAGTGCGCTCGTACTGATAACCAAGCCTGAACTCACATTAGAAATGAGACTACCTAAATTGCTGATAGCCCCATTGAAAACAATCACACCCGAACCAAGCAATTCAAGCGCATGATTACCACCATTGAAGCTTCCGCTAGAAGAAAGAAGAAGAATATCAGAGGAACCAATTGCAGTATCCGAAGCCAAAGTGATATCGCCGGCCCAAGCCTCACCATCACCGCAAAGACCCGTACCCGCTACACAACTGCTTCTTAAAGCACCCTGATGATTCGCACCACTTCCACTTAAGCTGAGTGGTTGATGTGCATAGCCGCTGGTGAATAGACTGCCTACTGTTGTTAAATTGCTTCTTATTTCTAGGGTAGCACCATCACTAACTGTGACGGGACTTGCAGCCTGTCCGAGCGTTGCGGTAGTCACAACCAGTGTTCCTGCGCTAATCGTAATTGGAGCAACTGAATCAAGGGCTGCATTCAGCGTGAGCGTTCCTGTACCCGCCTTGGTAAAAGCACTGAGGTCAGTAATAACTGCATCAATGCTACTGTTTGTGCCTGCATTAGAAATCGTAAGACTAAAGAGATTACCGAGACTGCTCGCTAGGCCAGAGCTAGAAGGTAGGAAAACATCACCACCCGTGCTCTCTAAAATCGTATCCGCCCCAAGAGCGAGGAAATCATGATAGGTCTGATTGCCTGAGGTGATGAGCGATCCGCCACTAAAAATATCACCGCTATTCATATTACCGACGGGACCTAGCGTTAAACTACCAATATTAATCGGTCCATCCAAAGCCGTTCCGCCAGAGGTCGTTATATTTAAAGCAGCTACCTGACTAGCATGATTATCAATGCTAGAAAGGAAATGAATACCGCCATTGCTGCTAGTCAGATTGACATCCTGCCCCAATTCAACTGGATTACTATAAATCTGATTGCCATCAGTACTGATGCTATTAGCATTCAACAGATCTCTTGCTGTCAGAGAAGGACTTAAAGTCAAATCACTGAGCTTATCGATATTGCCATTCAATGAAGTACCCAGCACAGAGCTCACTGTCAAATCCGGATAGGAGCCAAGCGGTAAGGAACTCGTCACGGTTCCCAAGCTCACTGTCTGTCCGCCATTGATGATTGCAGCTGCCGCCACCTTCACTGCAGCAAGTTGAATAGCACCATTGATGGTTTTCACTGTCCCTTGAATAGTTGTCGTTGAAGCATTATTCGTGAGATTATTATTAACTATAAAATGCTGTGAGGGATCGCTGTTTAAATTAACACCGCCGCTATTATTAAAGAGCGCGGAAGAATTAATCGTCGCACCGCCCTCGAAATCAATCGAATAAGCACCTGCTGCTGTTGTTAAGCCACCTAAGCGAACACTGTTATCCACTGTATCTGCGAAAATCACCGCTCCCAGCGCTGTTGTGGATTGTAAAGTAAGTGTATGGGTATTCGCCGTATCAATCAGCGTTTTCTTAAATAGAATCGGTGCCTGCAAACTGATGAGACTAAGATTATTCGTTAAAATCACATCATCATTATATTCTTGTCCATTATTGTTAACATTCATGCCACTCGTCGTCACACTCGCATTTAAGGTATCATGACTCGCACCAGACATTGTTAAACTACCCACAGAAACAGCAGCATTCACAGTCGAACCCTGCGTGCTCAGCAAGTTTAAATTATAGGCCCCATTAATCGCGCCATTAAAGGCGAGTGTGCCATTTGTTGCTGTTAATTGCGTATCCGCACCAAGCGTGATTGCTCCAGCAAAACTTTGAGCTACAACTGTTTTAATACTGCCGCCGTTAATCACTGCTGTGCCTTGCGCCTGATTTAAGACTAAGCGATTCAAGGTTGTCGCACCGGAGCCTACCGGCGCTGCAAAAAGAGTTGTGCCGGTATCCGAAATCAGCAGATTTTGCGGAATTAAGTTTCCACTCAAGGCATCCACTGTGCTCAAAAAGCTAATATTATTTCCCTTCAAACTGAGGTTAGGATTACCAGTAAACGAGATATCCAGCGCCAAGGGATCATGATAGGTTTGCGCGCCCACGGTTGTAATACTTGCTTGACCGCCATTGGTGATGAAGATAGTAAAATGATCGCTCGGTGTGGAACCAGCAACAGCTTCTAAACTCAGGCTAGCAAGTGGAATGCTGCTACCGACTTGACCATTTAAGTTCACGCCGCCCGTGCTACGAAGTGTCAGCGCATGTGCGCCATCTATTGTTGAATGAACATCGATTTGAGAATTGAGATGATTAGCATCTCCTGCTATTAATTCAGCATCTCCTCCCACAGCAAGATTTGAGAAATAAACCTGACTGCTAATGGTATTCACAGTGACAGCGCCAAAGGAAACCGTTCCACCAAGCGCAGTGAGTACATGTAAGGGCGTGCTATCACCAATTGCTCCGTTCAGCGAAATGCTACTGTTGGCAGCAGGATTAAGCAACAAATCTCCATTGTTATTGGGATTCACTAAGAAGCTGCCATTGATTGTTCCTGAAATAGTAAAGTCATCGCCTGCAGCAAAGGTTTTGATGGTATTCGAAGTCGCATTAGTTAAAACGATATTGCCAGCAAATGAAGGATCATTACTGCCTACACTGCTTCCCGCTAGTGTAGCCTGATTCAAGATGAGTGAATTGCTCGAACCAACACTCACGCCATTGATGGCTAAGATAGCATGATTATTGACAGTGGTGAGGGAGTGACCCAGTCCTGTCGCCGAGCTAATCTTCAAGGTGCCCTGATTAACAGTCGTTGTGCCGCTATAGCTATTCATCCCAGCTAATTCAAAGGTACCCGTTCCTACTTTGACTAAGCTGATTACATTTTCAATACTACCGGCAAAGCTCGTATTAGTATTAGCACTGCCCGTTGTCAAAATAGGTGTTCCCGAATTCGAGATCACCCTTCCACCTGTTGTAAGTGTATCACCTGCTAGCGAAGCGATACTGGTATCATAAGTATTGAGATCAAAGGTTCCCGCAGTCCCTATAATCACTGCTGAACCAGCGGGCACGACATTCATCCCAGCCTGCTGTAAGGTACCTGCTAAAATCGTAGTGGGACCCGTATAGCTATTATTGCTATTAGACAGAACCAGCCTTCCACCCAGACCATTTTCTTTCAGCGAACCACTCGCTGTACCATCTGCTACAATACCGCTCAACAGCACCGTTCCCGCTGTATTCACTACATTCAAGACAGAACTCAAACTACCGCTGCCACTTAAGGTTAAATTGTTAACCCCGCCAATAGCAGAATTCAAACTCGTGCTACTCACTTCGAAATCATTCGCTACCACTATGCCGTTCGTTCCGGCCATCAAGGTTCCGCCCTTGAAATATAAAATACCAGTGCTCAAGCTTGAATTATTATTCAAAATCAAGGTGCCGCCATTCAAATGGGTATCACCGCTATAATGGTTATCTACCATCAAGGTCAGCGAGCCAGCATAGCCGGGAGCTTCGTTCAGCGTGAACGAGCCAAGGTTCGAACCAAGACTACCATTCACCGAAGACAGACCAGAGGTATTGATGATGAGATCCTGTGTTGTAGCTACCGCAGCATCAATAGAATTAAAACTGAGATTAACAGCATAAAAACGAAGTAGATTAGCAAGATTATCTATTGTAGTCGCGCCAGAAACAGAGAGGGTGCCAAGAGCAAATTGACCACCGACTGTAGCATTAAATTCTACATCACCCACTAAGGCTAAAGTATGCATGTTCATTTGATCCGCATCGAGTGTATTTCTAAAATGAATGAAGCCACCGAGCGAACTTAGCCTTGAATCGCCTGTCAAAATAACAGGACCATCAAAGTCTTGATTGCCATTTTGTCCCTGCGTATTTGTTGTGGCGAGATCAGCTCCGATCATAGTCTCTCCCACTGTTGCGATACTGCCCGCATTTACTGCAGCATTAAAATGAATAGCACCACTGCCACTACTTGATACACTGAGATTTCCCAAAGCAGCTTGAGCACTCCCAAGTGTACTCTCGAAGAACACACTGTCATTACTTCCCACTGAGAAAATATTCAGATCCTGTCCACTGCCATTGATAGCTTGATCAAAGCGGATTAAACCTGTGGAAGCGAGATTAACTAAGGTCGTAGAAGGTGTAGGAAGCGTGGAATTCAAAGTAACCAAGCCCTGATAAATCTGATTGCCATTGCTGACGACACTACCGCTGGTATGATTTAAAGAATTCGTTTCAAAAATAACAGGGCCCTTGAAATTAAAGTTGCCGCTACCACCGCTATAAGCTGTCATTGAAGAAGCTAGCGTATAAATAGTATTTGCCGAAGTATTGAAGTTCACATCAGGAACTGCAGCTGTGCCTATCGTCAGATTACCATTTGCATCTACAGAATAAAGAATAAAGGTGCTGGGCATTTGTTTGATGACCACAGCCAAGGTCTCATTAGAAAGCAGATTAGTATTCGCACTCGTTAAATCGCCTACAGAAATCTCATTCACAGTTAAGTTCAGTCCGCTAATACTGCCATGTACAGCTTGTGGTGTTGTTGTCACGGCATTAGCCACGCCACCCATTGAGAGATAAACCAAGATGGGTGTCGGCAGACCTAAAATCGTATCCGGCAGGACCTCTTCGCCAATCAAAAATTGATAAGACCCATCTTGCTGCGTATGCGTAATGCCCGAAGAAATGCTGCCGCTTCCGGGCACATTGATCGGAGAAATCGTCGTACTCGATACGCCATTATAATAAGCAAGCCGAACAGTTGCAGAGGTGCCAGGCAGAAGACCAGAAACCACGCCTGAAATAATACGCGGTGCTTGCGGATAGAAAACTTGTAAATAAGGATAGGAGGATACACTTGTTACCATTCCCCAGATCGTAGCAAAATTCCAACCGGTATAAGTGCTTTGTAAAGATAAATCCACTGTGCCACCATTTGCACAAAGACCTGCACCCAAACAGCCGCCGGTCGTTCCTGCACTCGAACCACTACCCACACCGAGGCTTTGTCCTGAAGTTTCTGTATCCCAAAAATCATTCGTGAAGACTGTAGGAGCGAAGCTCGCATTGCCGCCCACAAAACCACCTGGATTCGCTGCTAGCGGCGCACTGACATAGCCACTACTATAAGAAGTGGTAATCGTGGCAGCGTCTCGCAAATAACCTACCAAACCGCCTATCTGGGTATTCTGTGCGAGACCTGTAATCAACACACTATTATGGCTATAACTATTTGTAATCGCACCGCCATTTTCTCCAACCAAGCCGCCCGCATAAGCTAAGGCAGGAAGATTATTAAAGGTATCGGGAAGTAAATCGATTTGAATAATGCCATCGCTAAAAGAAGTTGAAATGGTGCCGCCGAGATTACTACCCACTAAACCACCGGCTGTCACAGTGACAATATTATTATTAGGTTGAATGGAAGCACTCAAGGTCACCGCACTGTAAATATTACTTAAACTGCCTGTCGCTCCCTGTTCTCCGACCACGCCGCCCAAACGCGCACTATTACCCTGGCCAGAGAAAGTCAAACTTCCTGAAGCATAAATATTTTGTAGACTGCCTTGATTAAAACCAACCACTAAGCCGCCGCCATTAACAGAAACTGAAGCCTGCATCACGGCATCGCTTACACCCAGATTTTTAATTGCTCCCAAGCTGCCTACATCACTAAATAAACCCAGATTATAATTTGAAGGATTGCTGCTCAGGTTCATATACAAGTGTTGAATAAAATGATTTTGGCCGTCGAAGGTACCCACATAGGCATTCGAGCCAGAGCCGATGGGCATAAAACCCTGCGTCCAGGTTACAGTCGTCGTCGCATCAATCGTACTAAGCAAGTTATAGTTTGAAATCGTTGCACCAAAGGGAAGCGTCGCCATACCTTGTAAGCCATATAAGTCAGCGATCTGATAAGGCGTGCTCACCGTCCCATCGCCGCCCATCACACGAAGGAAGGTCGCGTTATAAATATTATTAAAAGAACCGCCTGTCGCAATGTGGAAATTCTGCGTCGCGCTAAAGGGCGCATAAGAAGAAGCACCGCTTTGCTGCCATTGACCTTGGGCCAGAATAAAGCTATCAACTGCAATACTGCCATGCGTATTGGTCGTAATCGAGGCAGGATTATTTGCAGCAGAAATAGTTAACAAGCCCGTTACAGCAATGCCGCCATGTAAGCTAATATTTCCTGTGCTATTCAAGAAAAGATTAGAATTGGAAAGTGAGAAGGCGCCACCCGTTCCGCTATTGGTGAGAACCACATTCTGCGCATTCAAAGTCAAATTCACCTGATCACCACTGACAAGGGGATAAGCAGCATTCGCCGTGCTACTACCAATCTGGATACTGCCATTGCTGCTATTGAAAACCAGCGTGCCACCAACTAAGACCGGGAAAGGTGTTGAACCATTGCCATAATAATGTTGATCATTCACGGTATTGATAGTAAGAGGGAACTGACCGCCTACAATTGTCAAATTTGCAATGAGATCTTCAAGCTGTCCTAAAATAATGAGGTCACCGACTGAAGCCTTAAGAACCACTGCACCAAAACCACTGAAGGTCAAGACATGTTGTCCGGCAAAGAAATCATCGATCGTATTATTAATTGTTAGGCTATCTCCGCCATGGGGTGCCGTGATGCTACTATTGGCACTGAGCTGGATCGGCCCATCTACCCGCGCTCCAGAGGAGCCCTGTAAGGTACCGCCATTTAATTCAATACCATTGCCAAAGATATTATTAGATAGTTGCAAAATCGCGCCACTTCTCACCGTCACCACGCCTCGACCAAGCGGCCCTTGCATCACATCCGTGTCATCGCCATTAAAACCTGTCGAAGCTGCGTTTGCGTTCAACTGTCCGCCCTCAATAAGCGTGCCAAGCTGGTAGGTGCTAGTCGTTGAAGTTAGCGTCAGCTGCCCCGTAGCACTATTGCTGCCAACACGTAATTGTCCAGTCAGAAAAATATTGTCGTCATCAATACTGCTAGCAACAATCCAGCTAGCTCCTGTAGCGACATATAAACTGCCGGCGATTTGATTCAGGTCAGGTGGCCCTAAAAGAATGGAACGATTAGCATTCAAGACCCCTGAGGAACCTGTGAACTCCAGACCGGCACCATTCGTCAAGAAAATATTATTAAAAGTCGAACTTCCATCTGGAACGCCGCCTAAGGCACGATCAGAATTAATCGCTAAGATACCGCCGTCAATTTCGGTTCCCTTATAGCTAGAACTGTTTCCAATACCATAATCATTGATACCGGCTAGAGTTAGCTTACCGGTGTAAGCAGGAGAGGCATTAAAAATAAATTTGGGAATGCTCGCAGCAATATTGCCTTGTAAGAGACTATTCGTTCCTAGAACAGAAACGTTTAAATCCACATTACCCATCAGGTGGCTACCACTCGCTGTATTCAAGGTAGTCACATAAAAAAGCGCTGCGTTTGAAGCGAGTATAGTTGTTCCAGACAAGCTCACCAGATTTAAGGGATGAGTGCTTGTACCAACTGAGGCATTGAGTGTCATGCCATCTGCAATGAGTGTCCCTTGACCGAAGGCTTGGCTCGTGATGGGATCATTTGCTTTTAAATCTCCACCGAAGGTCACCATGCCGTTTCCGCCTGTATGACTCACCGTCAGTTGACTGCCTGTATAAAACGTACCCGTGCCATTCAAGCTTAAATTATTATCGTTTCCGTTCTCGATAGCGATTGTCACCTGAGCAGGATTATTTGCAGAGCCAAGAAGATAGGGATTGTTAAATGTATAGCTTGTACCGCTTCCTATAGCTGGTGCGAGTCTCGTGCCATCTTGAAGATTCAAGGTACCTAAGCCAAGAGGACTGGAACTGCTACCGATGTATAGCGTACCCGCTTGTAAATAAGTATCCCCATAATAACTTGTTCCTGCTAAGGTCAAGCCACCATTATACGAGCCACCCAAAGCATTAATGATTAGACTATTGAGATTAGATGCTGGCGTAAGACTACCAATCGATCCTGAAATACTACTGCTACTACCAGTTAGGGTATTCAGTGTGAGATTTTCGCCGCCCACACTGCCATCGCCTTGAATCGTATTCGACAAGGTAAGAGCCGCGCCTGTCAACACAGCGGATTGCTTCAAAATGATTGGCATATTATAGCTTTGATCAGCTGTGCTTTGGATGGTGATCACAGTTGTATTCGGCGTCAGATTCGGATTGCCGAGTTGCAAAGCCGTCAAAGCAACTGAACCACTACTCACATTTTTCAAAGGCATGGTGCTACCAAGAGAGGAAAGAAGAATAATGGTTCCTGAAGTAGTGCTCGCTCCAAACTGCAGATTTTCTTCTCCCTCGATTGCCTGTGCAATATAAAACAGATCGCTACTGCCATTAGTCGTGAGAATATTGGTACTCGTTCCACCCAAACTGCTATCTGCTAAGGAAATAGCACTAGAAACAGTCGCCCTTCCTTTTGCAGCTAAGGTTCCTCCCTTCATCACAATAGAATTCGAAAATGTTAAGGGATTCACACTGCCATCAAGGACTAGCATGCCATCTTCATCTATTTCAGCAAGACTCGTACCTAAAGCTGTGGCAGAACTCACTTCCAATACACCATTCGCTATGCTGGTTGTGCTGGAATAAGTTGAATTGCCTGACATGATCAGCGTACCGGGTCCCTCTTTTAACAATTCATTGATATTGTTTATTGAGGCCGCTAACAGTGAATTCGAGCCGCCATAGATATAAAGCGCTAAGTTATGCTGATTGCCATTGATCTGCGCTGTATTATCAGAAAAGTCGAAATGGGCAGCATCTATTCTCACCTCAGTTGCTAAAGTCAAAGAAGTGGAAATGAGAACATTAGCTAAATTACCGCCCAGGTTACCATTTAAGATTACCGTATTACTGCCGCCAAAGGGATTTTGAAACACGAGGGAACCCGTGCCCGTCACCGCAACATTACTTACTGTCGTGTTACTGCCTTGAAAGAAAACATTACCATTCTGGCTTTGAATAGTCAGCTCTGAAGCAGGAACCGTCGCTGACTGCAAAACAACGCCATTAAAAATAAAGCCGCCTGTACCCGAAGCAAGCATATTACCATCCACCAGATAAGCCGGTGGTGAAGTACCTATCGTTTCCAAACGCGCATTGGGTACTAAGCTTAAATCATAGCGCGTATAAGGCTCGCCATTCGTAGAACCGAGCACCGAATTCGTAGCAGTAACAGAATAAAGAAGATGGTTGATTTGTGCATTAAAGGCCTCGCCTAAAATCTGATTGCTGTAAATAGTACTTTGATCACCATAGAGACTCACTGCAGTTAAATCAAAACTATAAAAAGTGGTACCACTATTTATCGCACTATGATGCACATTGTTATTATCAGTATAAGCTCCTGCATTTTGCGGTGCTATCACCAAGAGATTTTCTGTCGTACTCAGATTATTTTCGATCCCTAAGACCGGTTGCCTCCACGGAATAACAGCATAATAGGCGAAGCCTGAATGATAGAGATTATTATTGCTCGCTTGATTGCTATTAAAGATAGGCGCTCCTGCAAGATACCAGCTAGTCAAATCACCACTCGTCTCTAAAATTCCCTTAATTGCAACGGTTTGTGCTGACAAGAAAGGATAAAGAATCTGAGGATTATTATTCACTGTCACATATTGCCAAACAGTTATCGGTAAGCCGGTTGTCAAACTATAATTGGAGGAATTGCTATCTTCGCCAATAGACCAATTCAGACTGGAATAAGTCGCTGCCTTGTCTAATTGTCCGACTGTGCCAACCGTCGTATTGCTAGCATGAGAAACAGCATCAGCTGTGCTACAAGCTGAATTCAAGAGCAGACTGCAACCACCATAAAGGAGATTACTATTCGCGCCTGTAAAACCAGTTGCTGAAAGATTGCTGCCATAGCCTGCAGTTTGACCCGAGGTTCTTTCATCCCAGAGACTGCCCTGAATTGAACCGATTATACCATTCGTTCCCACAAAACCACCGACGATTAAACCAACAGTCGGGGCTGTTACGAGACCGGTGCTGAAGCTATTTGCGATCTGACCATCATTATAACCCACTAAGCCACCGGCTTGACCAGTCTGGGTAGAGCAGCCAACTGCACCAGAATGACAAAGAACGAGATCGCCGCTTGTTGTTCCATAAGCTGTTACCGTGGCCATGCTTAGGGAATTATAAATTTTTCCTTGGCTAGTACTGTAGCCAACGAGCCCACCAGCTAAACTCGCTTGTTCTGCATTAGCATTGCTATTGACTTGAATAGCGACTGTTGATCCAATAAAAGCGCCCGTCGCTAGCTCTGCCTCAGCCCCAGTCAGTACGCCTGCGGTTGGCCCGCCAATTGTTCCCACATTGAAACCAACCAAGCCACCGATAGTCGCAAGCACATAATTTTTACCGAAGGAAGCAGGACTGATGACTGTATATCCGCCATTGCCCTTGATCGTGCCACTCAGGATATAATCATTATATAGCGTACCAAAATTAACACCGGCGAGACCGCCGATATTTTGTGCTGCCCCCTGCTGTCCAGGAATATTAGGTGCATAAGGTGTTCCATCAATACTGATATTCACTAAGCCTAAATTAAATACCTTGCCAAAAGGACCAACGATAACAAAGAGGCCCAAATCACTAGCTGCAGAGGAAGTAATCTGAAGATTAGAGATCATATAATGATTACCATTAAAGCTGCCGGTAAATAAAGTGCTCAGCGCTAAGCTACTTACTCCATTCACGAAAATCTGGGGATAACCAATCGCTACGAAGTTCGTCAAAGCAGAAGCATCAATATTATTATTTAATTGATAATTAAGATTCAGCGGCAAACTTGCTATCCCTTGCAAGCCATAGACATCCTTCACCAAAAACGGTGTGCTCGTCGATGCTCCATCACCACCTGCCATACGTATAAATTGTCCGCTGAAATTATAAGGTGCGGTGAGGCTTGGACTGCCCGCTTGCGTTAAAAGGAAATTACCTGTCACAATAAAGGTCGGCAGCGTAGCACTATTTTGATACCACTGTCCTTGTTGAAGAGAAAAGTTTTGTACACTAATGTTTTGATTCACCCCTTCACTCGAACCCAAGGTGGTAATAGTGGCCGTCGTCGAACTCGGCGCAGTAAAAGAAGTTGGATTAGCTGCACTGAGATATAAATTACCGGCTATAACGCCATTAGCAGTCAAACCTGTGATCGGCGCATTGATATAAATTTTCTCACTCGCATTTAAATACAAACTATTCGTACCAATCAACATCGCGCCGCAAGCGCTCGCCTGCATATCACTGCAGGTACCAAGTGAAATATTGGCAGTGGTGCTTGGAGAAGATTGCAGCGTACTCACCAGTAAGTCGGTTGCAACCGGTGAAGAATCACTGGGGCTTCTCATTCCCGTTAAGGTCACCGTATTATTTAAATGAATACTCGCATCAACAACTGTGCCTGCTCCCGCAGGAGTCACCCCGGCTTCCATTCCCACTGAGCCGCCATAAATATTCACCGCGCCACCATAGGACTGCGTACCGGTAGTCACAATATCAAGACAGGCACTCAGCATCGAACAAGTCGTCCCATAAGGCGAAATAATATTGAGAGGCAGATCAATACTCAAAGTTGATAAGGGTAAAAGCGTTCCAATTTTATCAACAAGCGTGAGTGTTCCGGCACCCGTCACACTCAAGGCAAAATTATTTCCATTGGCACTATCAATTGTGGCGGCAGTAAGGAGTCCGCTATTTAACTCCAAGGAATCAGCAGCAAGCGGAATTGCTATACTTGCATCTGCATTCAAAACGATATTGCCAGCTAGTCTTGCTTGAGTCAGACCAGAAGAATTATTTCCAACAATGATTGAACCACCTAGCACCAGATTGTTTAAGAGTGTGAGCGAATAAAGTTGTAAGGTCGCAGCATGATCAATAGTCACTAAACCACTTCCCGCACCAAAAGGTCCAAAGGAAGAATCAACAGCGCTTGTTTCTCTCAACAAAATGCTGCCAGCATAGACTTCACTTGCTCCCACATAACTACTAGGTGCGCTGATATCAAACTCACCGAGATAATTGCTGCTGGCATAAGGCTGAATACCTTTATTAAAGATCAAGGTATTATGAGCTGAACCCGAAGTAATAGCAGGAAGCTCGAGAATTTCGCCAGCATGTAAAATATTAATATATTCCACAGTAGGATTGAGTGCTGTACCACTTGCATCCAAAGACAGACTGCCTAATAAAGCATTTCCCTGTGTGCCATTGTCTTGCACTACAGCACCATTATTTAAAATTAAATTATTCGCTAAGAGGAGATTGTGATTGGCATCCGGCGCTAAACTTAAAACACCATTATTTAACACAGTGATCGTACTAGCAGCATTTAAATTATTCGCTGTTTTTAAGGCAAGCGTCACACTATTGCTACCACCGCCAATCACTGTCGCTCCGCTATAAGTATTCTGGCCTGTTAAAGTCAAAATCACAGGTCCCACTGCACTGCCATTATTCTTGACAATCAAGCCAGCAGAAGCAGAACCACTCAGTACACCGCTATAAGTAGCAGAACTCGTTTGATTGACTGTTAAGGTACCCGAGCGGAGAAGAATATTTCCGCAGGTACTGCAATTGCCACCACCACTCAAAGAACCTATTGTTTCCGCACTAAAACCAGCCAAATCAAAACTCGCGCCTGCTGTTGCACTTAAAACCAACGGACTATTAGCTGAGAGACTATTATTACTACCTGGTTTAAGCGTACCCATCAGAATAGTTGTTGTGCCGAAATAACTATTGCCCGCATGATTAATCACCAACACATCCCCTAAGAAAGGACTGTTTTGAGTGAGGCCTCCTGTTGTACTGCTTCCTGTTAAAAGACCGCTCAAGGTCGTGATCACATTCTGAGCCGTACTACTCACCATTAAAGTACCGCCATTCAGAAGGCCCGCACCACTTAAAGTCAGACTATAGGGACCGGTAATCAGAGAAGGCGCGGGTAAACTATTCAAGATAAAATTATTATTAATCGTGATGGCAGAACCAACAGGCGGTGAACCTGCTCTCAGCGTACCGCCATTAAAAATCAAAGTAGAAGCGCCTAGGGGTCCAGAAGCACCAGAACTATTCGTGCCGACCTGCAAGAAACCGGCATTTAAAACTGTATTTCCCACATAAGTGCTGGCCGTTATAGGCGCTGCACTATACGTGCCAAGATAAGTCACCGGACTGCCATTGATCGTTGTGCTCTGATTGAGTTGTAAATTATTGGAAGCATTAGCACCGCTGATCGTACCCGTCATGACTAAGCTTTCATTCGCCGCAACAACGCCAATGATTTCACTATTATTTAAACCCGAAGTCGGTAAGTTGATCGCGCCAGAAAGCGTTGTTGTATTAGCAGTCAGTGCTGGATACTCATCTTGAATAATACTGCCATTCGCTACAGTAATAGCATTATTAAAAACAGCATTAACGCTTGCTGCTTTGAGACTCAAGACAGCTCCCGTAGCAAGTGTCACGGTGCCGCCACTTGTTCCTGCACTATTCAAGCCTAAGGATCCGGGATCACTTAAAGAAGTAAAGCCGCGTGTAACTTGCAAGATACCCGCATCAACAATCACGCCGCCTTGGAAAGTATTGCTACCCGATAGTAGTAAGGTACCTGTATAGGTATGACTAACATTCGCAGAATTGAGAATAAGATTACTGAGTCCCGTGATTTTTCCTGAAATCACACTTGAACTGCCGGTCGCCGTATCAAGATAAACAATTGTCGTCCCTAAGCCACCCAAACTTTCTCCGCTGCTGTTACTAAAATTGAGATTGCCGCCGATAAATTGTATATCCTGTTTGAGCTTGAGATCATCGCTGTAATGTTGAGAACCTGTTGTTGCAATCTGAACCATCGAACAAGCGCCGCCAGTACAACCCAGCGTATCAAAGCCCGCGCCACTCAGCGCCACACTGAGACTAGTCAAAGCAGCGAGACTGCCCACGGAATAATTAAAAGTTGTTCCCGTTCCTGAGGTAATTTGCAAATTCGCTGTGTTAATGAAAGAGGCATTGTCTACTGTCGAATTAAAAACAATTGTCCCCCCTGCAATTAAGTCAATATTCTCTGCTCCTAGGGTTACAGCCGAGTTATAGCTTTGATTAGCTGTAGTAGTAATTTCAGCTGCATTCAGCTGCAAGCCTGCACCTGTCACCGTTAAACTGTGTAAAGCACGCGTACTACCGAGCTGATCGCTAAAAGTCACCATACCGCTGCCCGCATCAGCATGAACACTGAAATCCGGTACACCATTCTGAGGAAGGGCATTATCAATTGTTTTATCAAAACTCAGATCGAAGGCTGTTAATTGCAAGGCCGCTGAACCCGTCAGTAAAACCGGACCTTTAAAGTTGATCTCAGCTAGGCTTGTAAGCGAACCATTCAAGGTATAGGTGGTATTCAGATTCGTCATGAAGTTATAGGCGCCGAGATCGAGAGCCTGCGTTGTTGGATTATAAACACCATTTGCTGAAAGGGGCGTCGTATTAAAAGTACAAATCGAAGGGCCTAGGCTTGCGCAACTTGCATTTGAAAACAGACCGAGTGTCGTATTACTCAAACCGCTATTATTATCACTATAAGCATAGACCTGATTATTCGCTAAGGGGACTGCCACAGAAATTTGCGGATTCTTAATGACCGCTGCAGCCGTCTCTGTGTAAATATACAATTCTGTGGTATTAGGAGCAGGAAAGAGAAAATAAGCCGTGCCGCCTGTACTATTCAGCGTATTTTGGAAAGCCAGTAAGATATTTGAGCTATTCGGATTGCTTTGGAAGAAAATATAAGTTCCGATATTACCACCCAACAACAGTTGCACGCCTGTAGAGAGCGCAGTCAAATAAGGGTAGAGGGCACCGGAAGTCGCTGGAATCGCCCAGGTAGCTGTACCCGAAGAATTGATAGACCAACCGGCGTTCTGGAAGGTAGCCAGTGCACTTAAATCGCTAGGATTACAAGAAAAACCAAAACAACCGCCTTGCAACTGCGCCGTCGTGTAACTGCCACTACCTATACCACTGCTCATGCCAGAAGCTTGCGTATCCCAAAAATTAGCAGTTAAGCTGCCTGAATTGCTGCCAATGAAACCGCCGGTGGCGCCTTGGTTATTGAGCGCACTCAGACTACCAATGCTGAAGCTATGAGAAATAGAACCGCTATTCTGTCCAACCAAGCCGCCTTCTGCACTGAGTCCTCCTGCAACCGAGCCTAAACTATAGGTATCGCTAATCGTTCCTAAATTAAGGCCCACCAGGCCGCCCTCTATAGCAGCTCCTGTGACTACTGCACCGCCATTGTAGGAAGTCGTAATCGAACCATTCGCTGCGACCATACCGCTTAAGCCGCCGGCCTTCGCGGTATTTCCGCCGCTACTCGCCGTAATGGTTCCACTGAGAATATAGTCATTGCTGAGATGACCATTGTTATCGACCTTGCCCGCAAAGGCACCTACATTGGCGGCAGCGTTCGACGCAGTCACTGTCGTATTAATCAAACCTAAATCTGAAAGGCTTCCACTTAAAATACCAATCAAGCCTACATTGCTCGCGCTACTTGCGATCATTAAATTTGAAATGCTGTAATGATTGCCTTCTATCGTTCCCGAGAAATTTGCTATCGGTATAAAAGTATTCGTCCAAGGCTCAGCCGTAATATTTCTTGTTACATTATAAGTGCCACTTAAATTTAAAGTCGCGAGCCCTTGTAAGCCATAGATATCACTGAGACCATTGCCCGGTGCAAGACGATAAAATTGCGCATTGTAGCTGCCATTAATCGCTCCGTTATTGACACTTTGAATATTAAAATTAGTACTGGTACTAAAGGCTGGTAGTGAGTTCGCACTTTGGAACCATTGACCTTGATTTAAATTAAAGGTACCCACATTGACAGTCGCAATCACACCCGCATTATTGCGAGCTGTGGCTGAACCAGAGGTAATTGTCGCAGTCAAAGCAGAAGGCGTTGCCACCACAGCGGGATTCGCCGCTGAAATATTTACAATACTCGAACTGCTACCCACAAGAGCCGCATTTAAATAGATCGAGGCAAGAGAATTAAGCGTCAAGCTTTGATTACCGAGATTCACACTTTGATTTTGTGCATTGGGATCACCCAAAATAATATTGCCATCAACGAGAGTTTCCAAAGTTACTGTACCCGACAGGGTAAGGGAATCTTGATATAACTGATCGCCATAGCTTCGAATGACTATCGGATTGGCGTTCGTTCCCAATTGATCCGTTCCACCGCCAAGCAAGGTCAAACTCGCGAAGGGATTCGAGTTTCCGACCTGACCCAGCAGAATATTCCCGCCACCGCCGGCCAAGGTGAAATTGTAGGGCGCAGCACTATTCAAATTCGAATCGAGTCTGACCGTGCCTGCTGTTGCTTGTAAAATTAAGCCGTCTGCATTAATAAGCACAGGACTCTTATATTCTTGAGCACCAAAGGTTTGAATTGAGCTATTTAAAGTAATCAAGCCATTGGTTCCGGCATCCAGCGTTAAGGCTCCGCCAAGCAAGGCTGTAATGTTGGAATTGGCATTGAGGGTGATACTACCGTCCCCTGAGGTTTGAATGACGACATTGTTACCCGAAGCGAGGTTATTAGAAATTTCAATACTGCTGATTGTTGAAGCCCCGGAAAAAGGACTATAACAACCACTGCCTTGGCAAAGTGGTCCTGCACTTGCGCTAATGATGACAGCTGCTGGATCCAAATACCAAGTCCCGGCAAGGCCATTCACTCCTTTGAGACTGATATTCGCAGCACTAATATCGAGATACTGACCCGAGGTTTCAATCAAACCACCTCTTCCACTGCCGGCACCCATAGCAGAAGCGCTGCCATGAAATTCTGTATGCTCCGACCATACCACCACCTGGCCGCCATTACCGTCTATTAGGGCATTAGCCAGGATGGAGGCGCCAGGTTCGACGGTCACTGATTGGGCATTCGCTAGCGGACCAACCCCTTGGGCGCTTCCGCCTATATTGACCGTACCCCCTCCAAAATCACCACTCACATTAATTTGTGCTGGCGCCTCCATATATATATGTTGCCCCAAAATCGTTACCTGGCCCTTATCTTCAGCATCAATAAGAGTATTTAAATAGATAGAACCATTTAGGGCTGATACATAGACTCCCGAAGCATAGATAGCCTCTGCCACATTTAAACTAGCACTGCTTTGGGTTGTAAGATTGAAAGCACTGAGCAGACTGCCCGGTGCACCGATAGTTGCTAAAACAATAGAGCCTGAATTAGAAACTAAGCTCAAGCTTTTCCCTGCTCCGCTTACCGCTCCAATTTGAAGCTTTCCATTACCGCTATCTAAAACTGTAGCTGCTGTTAATAAAACATCGCCTAAAATAAGTCCTTGATTGTTTGTACTGATACGTCCTGCTAAGGTCGTTGTACTGGCTGTACTGACAACCCCACCTTCAAAAGTAATTGCAGATTCGCTATTACTTCCTAAAACAACACCGCCATCATTAGAAAATTCAACAAGATGAACAAGACGGGAGCCACCACCGCTATCGATTAACAGGCGATAGCCGCCTGGCGAGGTATCAAAGTTATCTGCTCGCAAAGTATTATTAAAGGCTACCGAAGTAGCTGTATTCTGAATGCTGATCGTTCCAGCCTGAACTGCACCGCTGAAACTCGTCGAATTCGAATTTTCTATTGTCACCGTTCCCGTCCCTCTAAAGGAACCGGCACTGATCAAGCCCGTACTGCCGCTATTGAGCGTCAGTGAATGGGAGCCACCATCTAGATCTCCCAAGCTAATATTCCCGCCTGCTGAATCGATTCGGGTGTCGCCCTGAAGCTCGCTCCTTTCATTTGAGCTAATAAAGGCACCCCCAGAACTAAGATAGCTGCCATTTAAGCTCAAAGTCGGATCACTCCCTACCCCCGTATAATGTTGATCATTCACCGTATTTACAGACTGAAGCTCAATACTATTACCCTCTACTGCCAAACGACTGAGGGCTGCAATACCACCCACCGCTCCGCCAAATTCAGCATTCCCTACCAAGGTCAAAAAGGCTGGTGGATTAGGATCATTGACTGCTGCATCAACCGTGCTTGCAAAAAGCACTAAACCTTCTTTTGATTTCAAGCTGGTATCACTGCCTAGCGTGGTTGGGCCACCATAAAATTGGCTAGCCACCGTCGTAACTGTATTTAAATTCTGAGTTGAACTGGGTATACCCGCGTCTAAATTAGAAGTGCCTGAGATGTTGAGAAAACTCAAGGCTTGCTCTGCACCCACATAGGCGCCGGGGTTAAAAATAGCATTTCCTTCTATATTCAAGCCCTCAGCTCCTGCTACTTGTGCATCTACCGGGGCATTAAAGGTAACAGTTGAAGCACTTAGGGTAAGATCGGGTTGGGTTAAAGTAAGGGGACCATTATAGGTTTGCGTGCCGGAAGTCGTTATATCTGCCCCGAGAAAGGTCGCGCCCTCTGAAGAAGTCGCTAAACTAGCTAGAGGAACGAAGCCACCGATCGTGCCGTTTAGTACGAGAGTTCCAGAACCCTGAAAGTTCAAGGAATAAGGACCATTAATGCTGCTATCTTCGCTAAAAGTCAGCGAAGATCCGCTATCTACACCGATTGAAGTTGAGCCAGTTAAGGTCACCGCCCCATTCAGGCTGGCCTGACTTGCTGGCAGGGCTTCTATTGCGCCCGTCGTTCCAGACGCACCCGACCCCTCAACTTCTATGGCATTGTTTAAGCTAACATTATTCAATTGGAGAGTAGCATTCGAGCTCACTTTTACAAGTCCCGTTCCAAGGCTCGAACCATTTGCAACTTCTAGAATGCCCGAATTAAGATAGGTGCCGCCTGTATAGGTATTATTCAGTCCCGAAATAATTAAAGTACCGCTACCCGCATTGGTAATTGCAGTATCTATGCCGCTAATTGATCCTGTTATAGAAGAAGCCTGACCAGCCCCACTAATTGTTAAATTATATCCACCACTTACATCGCCTTTAACAACGACATCCCCTAAGCTTGCCGTCAAAGTCGCGTCTTGGGCTAATTGAAGTTTTCCATTTAAAATCATTTGATTAGCAGAAATATGGGCTTGACCGTCCCCGGCCTTAAATTGGATTGCTCCTTCCCCTTGGTTCGCAGTTAAACTCAGCGTTCCACCGCCCGCCGGGCCATTTGCAGAAATCACTGCAGTTGGCTGCAGATCAATGCTATTCGCTGCAATTTTTATAGAACCGCCGGTAGCCTGTGAGTTTTGCTGAGAAGAAGTATTTACTTTACCGGCTACGATCACCTTAGCATCAGCCTCTTCTCCGCCTAAGAGAATAACTTTCCCACTCTGTGCCTCCACATTCGCATTTGAAGTAATTTCAACAGTATGACCGACTATCCGAACAACTGCCTCTCCTCCTACCCCCGGATCAGCTGAAACCGGCGCAGAAGAAGCCACTACCTTGCCAGAAACCTGTACATCTCCATTTCCTCCATCTAATTCAATTGTTTGGGCACTACTTAAATTCATACCCCCCGAGGCATCCTGTACCAAATATTTCGCCTCAGTCACACCGGCCATATTAATGGCATGATTCAAAACCCCCTGAGCAGCCTTGGTCGAAATTTGTACAGTTCCGCCTTCTGCTGCAATAAGTCCAGTATTTTTAACCCCATCCGCCAAGGGATTGCCATTTTGATCGCGACCAGCCACTTGAGTAGGATCAGATACTGCAAAATGGATTAAATCATTTCCATCAAAACTCAGGGTAAAAGTATCACCTGCAGCTAGAACAACATGCCCTAGCTGAGCCTCAACCCGACCATTATTGACCACCCCATGCCCCATCATGACCACAAAACCATGATCCAAGGTGGCAATTGTACCGTCATTAATAATCGCACCCGCATAAGGACCTGATTGATTAAATTGATAATTTCCATTTCTAAAATTGTCATCCGTTATATCAGCCGTTGAAGCAATAATTCCAGCTACATTGACGGAAGATTGGGGGCCAAAATAAATACCTGCCTGATTAATAAGAATAATTTTTCCAGTCGCCGTTAGCTGGCCAAAAATTTGAGAAACGCCTTGACTGGGATCAATACGATTTAAAGCCATCCCCCCTTGGGGCTGTTGGAAATGCGTACTTTCATTTTGTTGAATATTAAAGCTATTCCAATTTAAAACCGCTTGTTGGCTGCTTTGTTGAATCGTAGTGGTATTACCGCTTTGTTCGACGGTCGCCGTTCCTGAGGCAACATTCTGTAAAACCGGATTAGCAAAAACCCCGCCAGAAAAACTGACTAGACCTAAAAATACAAAAACAGCCAACCAAGCATTTCCTCGTCTTGAATGCTGTTGATTTTGAGGATCTATTTGTGGGTCCATAGAACTGCCTCTTACATTTCCTTAAGTGTAGCTTTTGACCATCTTCTTCAAAGCGACAAAAAGAAGATAATTATTTGAAAATTAATGATTTTATGAACGAGGCTTGACAGCACCTTAGCTCTAGCCGGAGCCTTTCCGCCAAGCTGAAATTTTAACTTTAAATTCAAAAACTTAGAAAAGATTACGGTTTGTTCAAATCAGAGAGAAAAATAAAAAAAGTGAAAATATATTTATAATAAAAACAGTTTCTTATAAAATAAATCTTATTTTCAAAATAAAATTGATAAAAATTTGTACAGTTTATTGACTTTATTCAGTTTTTATTTGATCTGCTTTGATCTGCATCGATCTGCTGTGATTTTCGCCTATCTGCTGCTAAAATTCATTAATTTACGATAACTTCTTTTATTTAATTCATTTTTTATTTAATTCATTATTTAAACCCGTTCACCCTGAGCCTGTCGAAGGGTGAGCCTGTCGAAGGGTGAGCCTGTCGAAGGGTGAGCCTGTCGAAGGGCATTCCTTTAAACCCGTTCGCCCTGAGCCTGTCGAAGGGCATTCCTTTAAACCCGTTCGCCCTGAGCCTGTCGAAGGGCATTCCTATAAACCCGTTCACCCTGAGCTTGTCGAAGGGCATTCCTATAAACCCGTTCACCCTGAGCTTGTCGAAGGGCATTCCTATAAACCCGTTCACCCTGAGCTTGTCGAAGGGTGAGCTTGTCGAAGGGTGAGCCTGTCGAAGGGCCTCTAAACAAAACAAAGAAATAGAGAAACGTCATGTTTTAGGTATATCTTTTAAAATACGCAGACCAGAGTTACTACACTGCTCATACAGCTAACC
>CAYXNR010000029.1:0-26361 GCA_964466595.1 uncultured Coxiellaceae bacterium
TCGTTGTTTATTTTCTACCCTTGGAAGGGTGTATTTCAAGATACAACCCCTTTCCAGTGAAGACTTGACAACCCCTTTCTTTCCCTTCCATGAAGAGAAGGACAACTTATACCGCAGCAGAAGCAGATAGTCTTTGATTAAGCCCACCTCTATAAATATTAAATAACTATATGATTAATTAGCAAAAATATCAATCAGCGCTTTCTTATTTACCTAATTTTGTAGCCTATACTGAATATATAACTACAAAGGTGCTTTTATGCCCGTAGGTGCTTTATTAAAAGCAATTTCTGATAATGATATAGATACTGCTCTTACGATACTTGAAGCAGAACCCCATTTAATTAATCATTATTTTGAAACTGGAACCACTGCTTTACATGAAGCAATCAGGTGTGGGCATGCAAAACTTGCATATAAACTTATTCAAAAGGGTGCTGATGTAAATCAGCTTACCCGGGCACCGGCTACTTTGCCAGGTGTTACCCCTTTAATGACTGCCATTTGGAATAAGCAGCTATCTTCCATACAAGCCTTAATGAAGAGCGGTCAAAAGCTTCGCTTAGATAGCGCTACTTTGGGAGGGCATAATGCCTTGACCAATGCGATTGATCAATTTGATCCGGAGATTTTTCCTTTGGTTTTTAATTTGCCTGGCGCTAAAGAATTACTCGATGTCAAACGAAAAGTAGCTCCTCAGGAATCGGCTCTCGATCTTTTAATAGCAAATCCAGGAATACGTAAAAGGCTGAAAGGAATGAATTCTTTATCCTATAAAACATGGTTAAAGGGACTTCGAAAGATGCCCAGTAAGTCACTATTTTCTGCCTATCTTCAAGAATTAATGGAAAAGAAAACTAAAAAAGGTCTCATGAAAAAAAGGGTATTATCTCAAAAGTTATGGACCGATATGGTATCAGACACCAATCGTGTTAACGAAAATTACAAAGAAAATAATGATGTTCAAAACTCGGTTATATCTCGTTTAAAAGACCTGGGTTATCCACAACCTGAGGAAGTTTATAACGCCTGTCTAAACTATCTAAAAAATTGTCCCATTGTTATGAGTTTTGATGCGGCAATTCTGGGTAAAAAAGAATTGGATAAAAAAGAATTAGAATCCTATCAAGCGTTAAATGTTTTTGAGACTTCTACAGATAAGCAATACAAAGAAAGTCGTAAAGCTGTAGAAGATGCTTTGTTTCAGGGTCTCACCGAAAGTAGTGATCTAAGCTATGGAGATAGATATAAAACAGCACTTTCTCAAGATAGTTTAGAAGCAAAACAGGAAGCAAAACAGCAAGATAATCTGCGTTCTTCTTTTTTAGCTGATGAAGGGGCACGTCCCCGCTATGCTAAATTAGAATTACTCGATGGAAACCATTCTATTCATGCTTTAAAAGGCTATGGAAAATCGTTTGTAGTATTTCGCAATGTTGTTAATCTGAACAGCTTATTTTTGCCAAGCAATCCCTTTTTTTATCATCGTGACCATAAAAAAGACTATGTCCCGGCAACCTATATTCAACAGGAGGTTTTTTTACATCAATGCACCGATGAACGATTGAAAGCACTTGCCGAACGAGTTACAACGGGATTCCTCTCTGAAGATTATGATTCCGATAAAGGGTCTCTGAATGGATATATAACAGTCTTACTGCCGGGCGTGGATTTGTTTAATCCCGATCTCATAGAGCATATCCATGTCGATTCCGATGAATATCTGCTAAAAGACGAAGATATAAAGACCTTAGAAGCAAGAGGGATGAATGTTAGTAATAAGGTGGGTAGCCCTTACCCTCAACTCAGTAAACAGTTTATGCGTTTTATAATTGCTAATAAAATAGATAAAGTAGAACATTTTCTTAAACGTTACCCTTCTTTATTAAATAGCGTTAACCCTCAGGGTAAAACCCCTATCGAAATCGCTCTTCTGAATAATCATTTCGAATTATTTAAAATATTACAAGCAAAAGGAGGGATACTATCCACGGCAGTAATCGAAAAAGCATTTTATAATGTAGTCAAAAAAAATGATCTTAAGAAGTTAGATCAATTACGAAAACTAAAACTACAATTTGATCCCAATAAGCAAAATGGTAAAAATAAGTATACAGCCTTGCATTATGCAATTAAATCAAATCAGGTTGATTTGGTGAAAGAATTATTAAAATTTGACAATATCCAAGTCAAGATACCCGATGCCAATAATCTTTCCCCTTTAGAGCTTGCTGCTTCAGAAGGAAATTTGGCTGCAGTAAATATTTTATTACCCCTTACTGATCCTGCAGTATTACCAGCAGCAATTCACTATGCTGATGAAAAAGAACATACTCTTATTGTCTGGTTATTAGCTCTTCATAATCTTCCAAGAGATATACAGAATCCAGACCGTCAAGCGGCTATTGATACTTTAATTAGCGAATTAAAAAAATTATGTGAGGAAGGAAAATTAAAACTGGCAGAAGAAAAAGCAAAGGATTTTATTCTCTTAGATAAAGACGCTCAACAGTTGCTTCACAGTAAACTGTTTGTGAGTTTTATAATTGATAATAAAATAGATGAAGTAGAACATTTGCTTAAACGTTACCCTTCTTTATTAAATAGCATTAACCCTCAGGGTAAAACCCCTATTGAAATCGCTTTTCTGAATAATCATTTCGATTTATTTAAAATATTTCAAGCAAAAGGAGGGATACTACCCACGGCAGTAATCGAAAAAGCATTTTATAATGCAGTCAAAGAAAATGATCTTGAGAAGTTAGAGCAATTACGAAAACTAGAACTACAATTTGATCCCAATAAACAAAAGGGTAACAATAAGTATACAGCCTTGCATTATGCAATTAAATCAAATCAGGTTGATTTGGTGAAAGAATTATTAAAATTTGACAATATCCAAGTCAAGATACCCGATGCCAATAATCTTTCCCCTTTAGAGCTTGCTGCTTCAGAAGGAAATTTGGCTGCAGTAAGTATTTTATTACCCCTTACTGATCCTGCAGTATTACCAGCAGCAATGAACTATGCTGATGAAAAAAAACATACTCTTATTGCCTGGTTATTAGAGCTTCATCATCTTCCAAGAGATATACAGAATCCAGACCGTCAAGCTGCTATTGATAGACTGAAAACTCAAGCTTATCCCTATGCCTCGCTTGAGAAACAGTGTGTAGCCTTTAGTAAATTGGATGCATTTATTAATGAAATTATTAACAAACAACCCAACTCAAAGTATCCGATGATAAATGATTTAATACAGCAATTTAAAGAAAATATAAATCTTTTTTATCTACATGATATAGATAATCTGGAGGAAGCTTATCAAGAACTTAAAACTCAGACAACCCACTTCCAAAAAGTTATTGAATTAATGCTAATGATTCATGCCAGCAAGGATCAAGCGCATCCAGAACGTCAAATAGCTATCAATACTTTAATTAGCGAATTAAAAAAATTATTCGTGGAAGGAAAATTACAACTGGCAGAAGAAAAAGCAAAAGATTTTATTCTCTTAGATAAAGACGCTCAACAGTTGCTTCAGTATGAAAAACAATATTTTCATCCGCAAGCAACTAATCGTGGCCTTCTAGAAAAAGTAAATATTATTTATTCACTTTATTCGAATAAAAAATCAAGTGCTCGGGAGTTAGATAAAGAGCTATTAAAAATTGCAAATATCCCAATTACCATGCCTTCCGTAAACAAATCATGTTTTTTTGGAAGGAAAAATAGAGCTGAAGAAAAGTTTAATGAAGTTATTACTTCATATCTTAATCAGCGGAAGCTGAAATAAATTAGAAGAAAAGAAAAAGGAAAAGGGGTCAAGTCTTCACTTGACACAACTAGAACTAGAGAGCAGTGCAATTTTCTATGACATCGGTATCGATTAATTGGAATTGATCGCCCCAACCTTTAGATGAGCCTTAAGAAATATAATTAGATCAAATTATTGCTATAAATACATATTTTGTGTAATATATGAAAAAATTAAGAAATAAAATACTATGCTTATATCTTTATTCAGAGTTTTATTACTTGTCATTTTTATATTCATTCCTATCGGTCTCAGTAGCTGTGCGGCACCTTCTCCACATCTTTGGATACCCGCTCGAGAACCTTCTAGTCATTATCTAACTCGTCTTCATCCTAAAGTAATCCTAGTCTTAGGCAGTGGCAGTGCTCGCGGTTTTGCTCATGCCGGGGTGCTAAAAGTCTTGGAAGAAAATCATGTGCCCATTGATATGATCATAGGAACAAGCGCGGGAAGTATCATTGGCGCCTTATATGCAGATCACCCCTCCGCAACCGACCTAGAACATCTTTTATTAACCACCCAACGCAACGAAGTAATTGATTTTTCCTTAATGAACATGAGCAGTGGCCTCATCAGTGGAAATCAGCTGCAAAATTTTCTCATTAAACAGATGAAAGCAAAATCCTTTGAAAATTTATCTATTCCCTTTCTTGCCATCGCAACCGATTTAGGAAGCGGCAAATTGCATGTATTTGGCAGCGGACCTGTTGCACCGGCTGTCAACGCCTCTAGCGCTCTTCCTCCTTTTTTCAGACCCGTGAAACTCTATGGCCGAACCTACGTCGATGGCGGTCTTATTGATCCCATTGCTGTAAATGTTGCTGAACGCTTTCATCCTAAACTGATCATTGCAGTCAACCTTAATTCTTCTTTACCAAAAGTATTCTCTTCTTCAAGTCCTAGTGTTTTTTTACGCAGTATCGATATTATGCTCCTCCAACTCAATAACTACTGTTCAGCCCATGCCAAAGTTATTATTCGGCCGCAGCCTAAGGAGGTGGGTTTATTTGATGGCTCGAAGCGAGTTGATTTAATTGCAGCGGGTGAAGCAGCTGCGAAGAAATCTCTGCCGGAAATTAAGCAATGGTTGCAACATTAGAAGAAAATGGGGTCAAAAGAAATGGGGTCAAGTCTTCACATGACACAAATAAAAATGCAGATGTGTCATGTGAAGACTTGACCCCATTTTTTGCGTAATGTTGCTGAAGCAAGGGGGTATCGGAAAACTATCTGAAAAAACTGACCTGAACCGACAAAATCTTTATCGTATTCTTTCTGATAAAGGTAACCCGACACTTTTGATTTACCATTACACCTAATTATACTAAAATATGTCGGCTCTCACAGTGGGTCCGTTTTAAACTAGGGAGTCTTTATTAATCTAAGGAAAATAATGATGTTTCGAAAAATTAGTGAAAGTTTGAATAATACTTTATTGATTTTAGAAAAATTAAAAATCTCCTCTCCCTCTGTTACTTTACATCGAGATGGGTTTGAAATTAAAAATCGGATGAGTGTCCGCCTAAGTAATCTTCCCAGAAATCTTGGCAGTTTAAGTAGCTCTTTAAATATTTTCAAGATAATGGCGGCTTTGCTTGGCTCAGCTCAGGCGCTCGACTTGTATTATGAATCTCATGATTGTGAAAATCATTATAAATTTGAGGGGGAAGGAGTAGAAATTATATGGGAAGCATTTACAGATTTTTTTAAATGCGGCCTTTTGTTTGATGGCGCAAATGATAGCATTTATGAACCTGCCTCACAACATTGGCATGGTGTTGATGCGCTAGGTTATAAATATTCCGCTCAGTTGTTTCGGCGTGCCCACGAAGATATTAATTCGACTATAGAAGCTTGTATTAAAACACTGATCGAAAACGAAGTAAAAGATATTAAAGATAAAGAGAATGAGTTTCAAATGACAAAAATACTAACTATAGCAAGCGGGATAGTAATATCCGCTACTTTTTTAACAAGTTTAGCGCTAGTAACTTATCTATATAGAAATAGACGAGGGCGTAGAGAAGAAATGCAAGTTCAAGATAACAATTTAAACGAGCAAATAATACCAAGAATGGCTTAAGTCATTTAAAAGGGCAGTCATCTTCGCTTACAATAAATTAACAACCTCATTTAGCAGTGAAAGTGATAATAATATTCAGGAAGTAAATGCTTCTGAAACATCACCTCGAGAACCTTCGCACTCGACTTTCATTAGCTTACTTGGAGTCAATGAGTTATTCATTTAAATCAATAATATACGTATTTTAATTGAATTAATTGTTCAACTATAGTACAATTTCTGCTTCATGAATTATATTATTTATCGAGGTAGAGCATGCTAAGCGCAGCTAAATTGAAAAAATACCCGGAAAGACATGAATTTTTTCGCGCTATCTTTCATAACACGGATCTCATTATTAAACACTATCCAGAACTCGCTGCGGATTTTGCCAGTCTGGGAATAACCTTCGATGAAAAGCTGCCTCCGTCCTATAACCTCGGCACGAATATCAGTGTATATATCCATTTTATTCATTACATCATGATCAATCAGAGTCTAGAAACACAAGATAAAATTGCAGAGAACGCCGCTGCTAAAATAATTATTTTTTTACAAAGTGTCTTTCAGCATCATTACCCCAAGGCAAGTCAGGAAGGCATAGCAGACTACTGGGAATTGATGAAAGATACGATAAAAACAAGTATTGCAACCGATTACAATGAAGAAACAGTAAAAGAATATATGGATAGCTTGCAATTTTATAGTTGTCTTCAGCAACAGTTGAGTCCTGCTAAAACGATCCAGTCGTTTATGATAATGACAAGTACAGTCTCTGATGGTGTTAATTTAAGTAGCGATGAAAAAAATATCACGCACGCTGTTTTAAGAGATAGCACCGATACTCTCACGGATGCTTATAATGAGGTAACAACCTCATCTTCTTTATCATCCTTGTTTTTAGCTGGCGGCACAGCCGCAGCTTGGTATTTGGGAGTGCCCTATTTGCCAGAATTACTAGGCACAGCAGTTGCCTGCACGCTAGGCTACCACTGGATGAGACCAACCTTGACCGAAGCAGCAAAGCGCCATTTTTTGAATTTTGCAAAGAAAGAAGTTTATCAAGCCACAGGAGTAAAAATCGACCAGGAAAAAGTAAAAAATTTAATCCCCCTGATCATAGGAATTAAACTGAGTAAGTTTGCTACCAGCTGTCGATTCACTCAAGCGCCATCTGTACAAGCAGCCCCCGCGACGAAAGCTTCGAAACCCTATGTCTATACTTATGAAGACTACCCTACTATCGCTGAAATAACGGAACCAACCCGAACGCAGCGTCGAAAATTAAAGGCAAAGCGGCCGATCAAGCAAGATGCGGTTTTCACCGCAGCGCATGAGGAAAAAGAGGCCGAAAGACATATTCAAGTGCCCGATAATGTTGAGGGAACACTCGTTAAAGGCGCTAATCATTCATTGCTGTTCCTAGCACCTCCCGCGGCTAACTTAGGTATGACGCAAGAAGAGCTGGATGGCTTGATGGGACCACAAGAATGGATCTTTGCCAACCAACATAATCAAAGTGGGGTAAAAGTCAGGAAGAAAGTCAGGAAGAAAGTCAGGAAGAATGATCCCAGATTCAATATAAAAGATAAAAATAGCAAGAGAAGGGTTGACCTCCAGAGAGTAGAGCCTATAAAAATCGAAGTGGGTGGAGAAGAACAAACCGTTCCCGCATTTCAACCTAGTGTTTTAAGATTTAAGTAGTTCAACTCTTGGGCAAGCCAACGCCGGCGCCGTTACTAAGTCGTTGCTCACTAAGTTAGTGAGTAGCACATTTTGAAGAACGCCGGCGCGCCTGAAGACTTACCCCCCATTTTTATTTTTTCAGCTCGGATCCCGTCAACAACCCGTGTTTAATAAACAATTCTATTTGCTCCTTCTCCGTAGCATTCCTTCCTTTGTCCAAGAAAAAATTACGCCGACAGATAAAGCGTAGCATTCTTCTTTCTTCTTCTTTTTCTTCTATGCAGAATATCGATGACTTATTATCAGGCAATCGAGTAGGTGTAGGATTGGGCGAAATCACCGGTATTGGCGTTTCTAAGGGAGCAGAGTGGTGACGCCTTAAAGAATGATTTTTTAGTAGACCGATAATAGATTGTCGAAGTTGAAGCATAAATAACTCCTCACTAGTAAAATTTAGATAAAATTTGCCCTGTCCTTAATTTTTTAGGTTAAGGAGATAAGATAAAAAACAAAGCGCTTAGAGAGTAGAATTGGCCCAGGGGCCAAAATAGAAGAAATAAAAAAAGGAATAAGCAGTCTTTACTGCCTGGACAGCAGTAGAGATAAGTAGAGCTTGCTTACCCGCGATATTCATGTGATTTACCAAGATATTTACCTTACTTCATCTTAAAATTCTTAACATAATTATAGAGCGGCTGTCAAACATTTGGGGGCAAATCTTGTCTTCAACCTTCACTTTATTTCTGTGAAGGCGGGAATGAAAGTCTTAGGGAAGACAAGATTTGACCCCGCATATCTACTTGAATACCTTAATAAAATTATTAAAAAATCGTGTTAATTTTTAACATATTTCATGTTTTTGCACTATATTTAATATATAACCCTTTTTGGGCTAATTTTCTTGAGGAAGCTTGACTATGGCATTAGCTAATCATGAAGAGCAAACAGAAAAACAAGTTATTGAACGATTCACCTTAAAGTTAGAAGGCGAAAAAAAACTTCTCTCCCAGCAAATTACTCAACTTAACCCCACGGTAGAAGCACAAAATACTCGCTTAAAAGAAAAAACATTATTAGAACAATCCTTGACTGCCGTGAGTCAAAATCAAAAAGAACAACAACTAATTATTACAGAAACTGAAAGAACTAAAAAAAGTTGTGATGCCAAAATAGCTTCTTTTACAAAACAATTAAGCCGCGCTGAAAACAAAAAAAGTGATCTTGTTGATCAATTGAATCAATTAAAATCACCAAATGAGCTCACTAAAAATAGACAACAAAGAGAGGCAATTAAAATTGAAATTGAAAGAATGAAGGAAGCGCTTAAAAATGCTAATCATGAGCTTGATCAAGCTATTCAAAAACAGCTTTCGGCTACCCAAAAAGTTTCAGAAAACATCAATTCGTTAAAAGAAAGCGCTCAAAAATTAGCAAGCCAAGAGCAAGAAATAAAGGCTAATCAAAGAGCCTTTAAAGCTGCACAGGAGAAGCTCGATCTTTTCAATCTTCAGCTAAAAAAAGTTGAAAGTGAGTTGGCGATTCTTTCCGCAATGGATACAAAAGCTGCTTTATCCTCGGAAGAAAAGCTTACACCATTCTGGAAAGATGAAGAAGCTGTTACTAAATTTTGCGGAAAAAATAACTGTACGATAAATAAAACAGATGACGGTTGTGAGATTCATAGTAATAAACTACCAGACCTTGTCGTTAGCGTACAATCAAATGGCGTTATTAGTTGTAATAAAAAATTGAGCGAATTAAACGAAGAAAACCTTGCTACCACCTTTGAACTCATGACCAATGCTTACGTAAACACTATTGATAATGATACCACTCGCTTTATTAAGGAAAAGGGATTGGAAAATCTATTCGCAAGAATGTTTGCCGCTCTTTACAAACAAGAAGGCTCTCTTCCTCTTTTTACTGAAAATCCTACCATCAATGACCGTTCTGTTTCAGCAAAGCCATCAATTTCAATAGAGTCCACTCAACAAGAACCAGCTGATTCAAAAGAACTAAAGCAACAATCAGTATCAACCTCAAAAAGTAGAGGTACGATTATCAAAAATCCTATGAAAGAAAAAGCTGTTTCCTCCTCAGAACCATCAATTTCAACAGAGTCCACTCAACAAGAGCTGACTGAAACCTTTCAAAAGCCGACGATGCGCCGGTGAGAAATTTTGGGGGCAAATCTTGTCTTCAACCTTCACTTTATTTCTGTGAAGGCGGGAATGAAAGTCTTAGAAAGTCTAGCTATATTCCGAAGGCTGAAGGTTGAAGACAAGATTTGACCCCAGGTCGAGTCAGGTTAGTGTGCCAGATTTCAACTGTATTCCTTAAGAGCATAGCAATCGTCATAGGCCCGACGCCGCCAGGTACGGGAGTAATCCAGGCTGCTCTGGTCTTCGCCGTTTCAAAGTCCACATCGCCCCGCAGTGAACCATCAGAAAGGCGGGAGATACCCACATCAATGACAATTGCGCCTTCCCGGATCCACTTGCCTTGAATTAAACCAGGTTTACCAACAGCACAAATGAGTAGCTCTGCTTGTTTAATATAGTAAGCAAGATCTTGGGTAAAACGGTGGCAGATACTGATGGTGCAACCAGCTAGTAATAGTTCTAGCGCCATCGGACGACCCACAATATTAGAGGCGCCCACGATAACGGCATGTATTTTCTTGTACTCTATTTGAATACTGTCGAGCAAGGTCATGATGCCCTGCGAGGTGCAAGGACGTAGTAGAGGGCGACGTTCAGCAAGTCTCCCTAGGTTGTAGGGATGAAAGCCGTCCACATCCTTAGAGGGATCAAGGCTTTCAATAACACGATTGACGTCTAAATGTTTTGGTAAAGGCAGTTGCAGCAAAATGCCATCAACGATGGGATCTGTGTTTAATTGCTTAATGAGTGCTTCTAGTTTTTCTTGGCTACTGAAATGGGGGAGGGCGTAATAAAATGATTTGATTCTAACTTCTTCGCAAGCGAGGATTTTATTACGCACATAAATCTGAGATGCAGGATCTTGGCCAACAAGAATAACGGCAAGACCGGGACATCTAGCCCCTTTTTCAACATGGACTGCGATCTCTGCTGCAATTTCCTTACGTAATTTCGCAGAAATTTTTTTTCCGTCTATTAGTTGACCTGCTTGCATTGTTTCTTTTTACTCTGCTGGATGGGCTATTTCTAAAATAGCCTGGGCCTGTTTTTTACGATACTTGTCTAATTGAATGCGATAGTTGTCATATTTCAGGCTCAAGATGGCAGCAGCAAAGAGAGCAGCATTAATGGCGCCGGATTTGCCGATTCCCATCGTGCCCACCGGTACGCCCGCCGGCATTTGCACAATAGAAAGCAAAGAATCAATACCGTTTAAAGCCTGGGAAGGCATGGGTACACCAATCACGGGGGCCAAGGTCTTGGCTGCGATTACGCCGGGCAGATGAGCTGCACCACCAGCACCGGCGATAAAAATTTCAATGCCGCGGCTTTCAGCTGTTTCCAGATAATGAAGCAGCGCATCCGGCGTGCGATGGGCAGAAAGAACGCGTGCTTCATACGGGATTTCAAGACTGCCTAGCGCTAGACCGGCTTGTTCCATAATAGGCCAATCGGATTTTGATCCCATGAGAATACTAACTATAGCTTTAGTCATTAACTTTTCCTCTAATGTTTAAAACAGCGTTGACCTGTAAATACCATCGTCATTCCATGCTCATTGCAAGCTTCAATTACTTCAGCATCCTTAAGCGCACCACCCGGTTGAATGATAGCGCGAACACCACTGGCTGTTGGTTTTGAAAATTGAGCAATCCGATCGATACTATCACGAAATGGAAAAAATGCATCTGAAGCGAGGATACTGCCAGCTAGTTGCTGTTCTGCTTTACGCAGAGCGAGGTCCACGGCATCAATGCGTGAGACCTGACCAGTGCCAAGGCCTAGTGTTCTTCTTTCCTTCGCTACTAAAATAGCGTTAGATTTGAGATGCTTCAAGACTTGCCAGGCAAAGAGCATGGTTTCTAATAATTCTGGTTCCGGCAATAGCTTAGTTACAACCTTCAGCTGTTCCAAGGTAAGAGGATGATTATCTTTTTCTTGAATCAAAAAGCCGCCCTGAATAAATTTAAACTCTTTGTTGCCGGCATGGTAGGATGCAGAATTTAATTCTAACACGCGCAAATTGGGTTTTTGAGCAAGAAGACGTAAAGCTTGTGACTCATAGCCGGGAGCAATGATGAGTTCTATAAAAATGGATGACAAGGTCTGGGCAATTGCTGCATTGCAGGGACGGTTTAAGGCAATAATACCACCAAAAGCTGAAATAGGATCGGCAGCCAAGGCCTGCTGAAAAGCGGTTTCGATTTTGTCTGTTAGAGCAACACTGCTGGGAATGGTGTGCTTCACAATGACGCAGGCTGGTTGAGAAAATTCATGCACACAAGCCAGAGCAGCATCGGCATCTGCGAGATTATTGTAGGAGAGTAGTTTACCCTGATGTTGTTTAGCGGATAAAATACCTGTGTTTTGTGACAGAAGGCGATAAGCACAAGCTGCTTGATGTGGGTTTTCCCCATAACGCAGGTCAGCGTATTTTTGCAGCGACAGGTTAAATTGTTCGGGAAAAAATGACTCCTGCTGCAAATAGTTTTGAATGAGGGCATCGTAATGAGCGGTGTGAGCAAAGGCCTTGAGGGCTAAGCGGTGACGTATAGCGAAGTCCAGTCTACAGTCGTTTTTTTGTAGCTCAGCAATGAGCATCAGATAATCCGCAGGATCAACAACAACAACCGTCCACCCCATGTTTTTGGCTGCAGAACGAATCAGCGTGGGGCCACCAATATCAATGTTTTCGATGGCTTGATCAAAAGTACAGCCAGGGTTTTGGATAGTTGCAGCAAAAGGATAAAGATTCACAATCACTAGATCGATCCATTGTATCTGGTGCTGTTTAGCGACCGTATCATGCTCGTCGCGTAACCCCAAAATACCGCCGTGAATTTTAGGGTGGAGGGTTTTTACGCGCCCACCCATTATTTCCGGAAATTCAGTCAGCTCACTCACTTCACAGCTTGGAATACCGGCTTCTTTAAGCACTTTACTCGTGCCGCCGCTGGAAATAATTTCAACCTGTAATTGAGAAAGCAGACGAGTCAAGTCCACAAGACCGGTTTTATCGGAAACAGAAATGAGTGCGCGCTTTATTTTTACTTTTTCATGATTCATGAGTTTCCTCGAGTCTTGGTGTGTTTAGGCTGTGAATCGCCTCTATTAAAGCTACCCCTTCAAGGATTTGTACTCTTGCTTTTAAGGTTTCGACGGTGTCCCCTCTGAGGATGGCACATTTTTTTTGAACTAAAATAGGTCCTTGGTCTACTTGCTCTGTTACCTGATGAACCGTGCAACCGCTTTCCTTGACACCTGCATTCAAAACAGCCTGATGAACATTTTGGTCTTGATAACCAGCGAAGGCCGGCAACAAGGATGGGTGCACGTTAATAATCTTATTTTTCCAGCGTGTAACAAAAAAAGTAGAAAGAATACGCATAAAGCCGATTAAAACAATTAAATCAATTTTCGCTTCTTCGAGGATGCGGCTGAGCTCTCGGTCAAACATCTCCCGGGATTTACCTTGTGGGTCGATAAAGAGAGAAATCAAGCCCTGAGCTTGCGCTTTTTGCAAAATCAAGGCCTGAGCCTGATCGCTGATCACCAGCTTAATCGAGGCCCGCAAGCGTTTTTGCTGTATCGCCTCAATCAAAGCTAAGAGATCAGTCCCTTTGGTTGATCCCAAGATGGCAAGATGGAGAGTTTTCATCAACCTTCACTCTCACGAACCGTTGTCGTGGTATGCCGCAAGGCTTGCATTTGACGAACGCAAGCTTGAATTAAATCGTTTTTGCCAATATCCTCGCGATGATAAAGTCGGCCTTGGATATGTTTTATTGCTTCTTCAGCTATTTTTTCAGCTTGTGGAATGCTTTTAGCTTTACCCACAACTGCCACAGCGCGTGAGCCGGTGGTAAACAATTTATTGTCTACTATCTGCAAGCCAGCGATATAAAGTTGTTCTGGTTTTTTTATGCGGCTGAGGTCTACCACGAGATTTTTAAGGGGGTGATCTGGATAGCCCTCGGGAACAGCATATTTGCAAACAGTAGCTAGGGGGGCAAATTTGACTAACTCAGGTTTAAGCTTGCCGATAACAATAGCCTGACAGATTTCCAGGAAATCCGACTCGAGAATAGCTAAAAGATTAAGCGCCTCGGGGTCACCGAAACGCGCGTTAAACTCAATGAGTCGGACGCCATCTTTCGTAGCCATAAAGCCGCCATAGAGAATGCCTTGATAGCGTTCACCAACTTCTTTCATCAATGCTTGGATAGTTAATTCGTTGATCTGAAAGGCAGACTGGATATCTTTCTCGGACAAAAAAGGTAACTGATGATTAGCGGCCGTATAGCTCCCCATGCCGCCGGTATTGGGTCCTTTGTTGTCCACAAAAGCGCGCTTATGGTCTTGTACCAAGGGCATAGGAAGAGTCGTATACCCATCGGTGAAGCACAACAAGGAAAACTCTGGTCCCACCAGTTTTTCTTCGATTAAAAAGCTTTGGTTTTTTTTGTTGAGCTCTACGCAATATTGATAGGCATCAGCGAGTGAGTGCAAATGATCGCCGGCTACTTTAACTCCCTTACCGTTAGCGAGGCCCGCAGCCTTGATCACGAAATTATTATTGCCCAGGTGTTTCAAATAATCCTGAGCACCCTCCAGGTTAGTGAAGATACGATATTCCGGACTGCCGGGGATTTTATATTTTTTTAGCAAATTGCGTGCAAAAGCTTTGCTGGTTTCAATTTGCGCCAATGCTTTCGTGGGCCCGATAGTTGGAATATGGTGATTTGCTAAAAAATCAGCTACTCCGTATTCTAGCGGCGCTTCGGGACCAATGAGTGCTAATGTCGTCTGCCATTTTTGAGCCATTTGCAATACTGCCTGAGGGGAGCAGGAATCGCCGACATGATAGCCAGCCGCGAGTTCCATCAGTCCAGGGTTATAAGTCGTTGCGAAACAAAAGATCTCCGGTTTTTGCCTGGAACGAGTTAGGGCTTTTGCCAGAGCATGTTCACGCGCACCTGAACCAATTAGTAGTATTTTCATGGGAAAATTTTATCCTTTTGACGTTGCTGTTCTAAAGTTTGAATTTTTTGTTCATTCAGTTGGCCAGAGATATAACAACCGTTCATGCAGGCCAAACAAGGCGTATTTATTTTTTGCATGCTTTCACGGGCGACCGCCTCTACTAAAGCCTCAATCTGTAAGTATAGTAATTGAGTCACGCCCAAACACGTCTTAATTTCCGCCAGACTTTGATTGGCAGCAATAAGCTCCTTGCGTGAAGGCATGTCAATGCCATAAAAGCAGGGATACTTAATCGGCGGGCAAGCCAAAACAAGATATATTTCTTTGGCACCGTATTCACGCACCATTTTTACGATTTCGACGCTGGTGGTACCGCGTACCAGGCTATCATCCAAGAGCAGGACTTTTTTGCCCTCAACTTCTGATTTTTGTGGCGTCAATTTGTGACGTACGCCACAACTGCGTTTTTTTACATTCGACATAATAAAGGTGCGGCCAATAAAAGGGTTTTTATAAAGCCCTTCGGAGTAGCGCACACCGATTTCATTAGCAAAAGCCAGAGCAGCGGTATTGGAAGTAAAGGGAATAGGGATCACAATATCTGGCAAGAGTGTCGGGCATTCCTTTTTCCACTGTCGTGCCAGATTTTGTCCCATATTGATTCGGGACTGGTAAACGCTGGCTTGATTGATCACAGAGTCTGGGCGAGAAAAATAAACATATTCGAAAATGCAAGGTGAAAACTGGGTTTGAATCAAGCGGCGACGCTGCAAATCACCATTGAGATCAAGGTAAATCAGCTCACCCGGTTCAACATCACCGCTAATCTGAAAGCCCAGCGAATAAAACATAGAAGATTCAGAGGCAAATATATAGTTTTTTTTCCCTTTTGAGGTTTTACCTTCGCCAAAAACCAAGGGGCGAATACCATGCGGGTCGCGAAAAGCAATCAGTCCGCCTCCTTCGATAAGGCAGAGAACAGAATAGGAGCCCTGAGCCGTTTGCATGATTTTTTTAACAGAAACACAGAGAGCCTCAAAGAAAGCTTGCGGATTGGAAGATGAGGAGAGAGGAGAAAGGTCGGCGGCGAGGTGGAGTAAGAGCGCCTCGGAATCAATGGAGGAACTGGGGGGCTGAGTAAGCCCTGAGGTCAAGCCTGCATAGTTGATTAAATTTCCGTTGTGCGCTAAAGAAATTTGACGAGGCGAGTCGCGGTACAGCGGTTGTACATCGCTGAGCTTATAGCCGCCGGCCGTAGGATAGCGAGTGTGCCCAATCCCAAACTGGCCTTTTAATTCAATCAGGTCTTCGGGAGAAAAAATTTCCTGTACCAGACCCAAGCCATGTTTGACATGAAAACGCGGACTGCTTTCGATATCATAGCTCACGAGGCCGGCAGCATCCTGTCCTCGATGTTGAAGGTGAATCAAGCCATCATAGAGCTGCGACGCAACGGGCTCTTGACTATAAATCCCTATAATCCCGCACATAGTGTGGGCTACTCCTCATTAGATAAAAAGTCCTTTTTTATGCTAAACAAGCTTCGATATTATCAGCAATGCGGTTTTGTAGCGAAAAATTTAATAATTCAGGAAACTGAAAGTCCTGACCGGTAATCATTTCATAAAGCTGTATATATCGTGCTGATAAGGTTACAATGAGCTCCTCTGGTGCTTGTGGTAAAACCGTGTCTTTGTAAGGATCGCAATTTTTAGCAAACCACAAGCGCAAAAATTCCTTGTCGATATTTTCTGGTTCTTGTTGCTGCGCGAAACGCTCTGCATAGCTATGAGCCAGCCAATAGCGGCTGGAATCCGGTGTGTGGATTTCATCAACTAAGATGATGTTTCCTTCTTCGTCCTTACCCAATTCATATTTGGTATCGACTAGAATCAAGCCATGTTTAGCTGCCAGCTCGGTGCCGAAATTATATAAATGCAAGGCTATTGCCGAAGCTTGCTCCCAATCTGTAGCGCTCATAAAACCATCCTTGATAATTTCATGCGGACTGATGGGGCGGTCATGCGTATCCTTGGTAGTTGGTGTAATGACAGCCTGATCCAACTTTTGGTTTTTGCGCAAGCCTTCCTGTAGCTGCAAGCCACAATAATGGCGGACACCTTTATTGTATTGCGTCCACAAGGAAGTGCTAGTGGTACCGGTAATGTAGCCGCGCACAACAAACTCAATGGGAAAAACCTTACACTTTTTTGCAAGCGTGACATTCGGATCAGGAATAGCTAGTACATGATTAGCCACAATATGTTTAGTTTGCTCAAACCACCAGGCACTGGTCAGATTCAAGACTTGTCCTTTATAAGGCACGGAAACGAGATTGCGGTCAAAAGCACTAAGCCGATCCGTCGTAATCAGTATCAGTTTATCGCCAAGATCATAAGTATCACGTACCTTTCCTTGGTATTTTTTACCGCGACTCAGTTGGGTTTCATCAAGACGAAAGTTTAAGGCTTGTCGAATTTGATAGCTGTAATCTTTAATAATAGTAGCAGTCATAGGCATAGGGATTAAATAAAATATGGGAGTTGATAATATGGTGAGTGATAAGGTCCAGGTTTTGCTGTGCCTGAACCCGCCAGATAACACTGTGACGCAGGGCTTGAATACCCTTGATACCAAAATGAGTTTCAAGTATTTGCTTTTTTTGGTGCCCGACCCAATCCTCTTTGGCACGTACCAGTAAAACAAGCTCATGTTGCAACTTTGGAGAAGCGGAAACATCGAGAATAAATTCTTTGCGCTTATTATAGAGCAACCCGCTGTCAAGAATTTTTTCGTAGGTGCTCTGGTTATCGCACTCGATTTCCCAATGGGTTTGCCGTTTTAAATCGGCGTCTAGCTTAGCACGCTGCAGTTCCTTATTGACAGATATGGCCTGATTGTCGGTAATGATCAGTTCTACAATCAATTCGCGAGCCACTTCGCTGCTGGTTTGATAATTTTGAATTTTAAAAGTTGGAGCTTGATAGCTTAAAGGAGTGTCAAGTTTATAATTACCTTCGCGGATATAATCATGCATGGATTGAAAAATCGCATCGCCATGCGGAGTGCGCTCCGGATGAGGCATCATGGCCATCACGTTGCCAGCTTTATTGCTTATAGCGGCGATATTATCGATAGAGCCGTTGGGATTGATAGGGAACTCATCTTGCCGCTCTCCAGTTGCCGAACAATATTGAAACAAGTTTAAACCTAAAATCTGCATTTCACTAAGTAAGGCAGGAGGGATGAGGAAGCGCCCTTCGCCATGTGCAACCGGCAGATAAAGCACTTTTTGGGGATTCAAATAGCGTGTAAAAGCACCAGCCTGATAGTTATCGGTCAGGCGCAGGTGGACCCAGGCATTATAAAAGCCAGTTCCCACTATTTTTCCCTGATGGAGGCGTTTATTTTCCGTTAGGGCAACACCAAGTTGGTCGTTTTCCAAACCGGGCACCAAACCCGCCTCGACTAGAATTTGCGCGCCATTGCAAATGCCAAGAACAGGCTTACCTTTACGGCTTTCCTCACGCAGTTTCAGTGTCAGCGGATCAAGGGCGGCGATGATGCCTGCCCGTGAACGATCTTCATAAGAAAAGCCGCCGACCACGATATAGCCTTCAAAGCGGCTTAAGGCTGCATGGGGTTGGTTCCATAAAAATTCAATGGGTTCCATACCAGCACGCTGTACGGCGAGCATCGTTTCACGCTCGCAGTTAGAACCTGGAAATTGAATAATAGCTATGCGCATAGCTTCACTTTTTGGTCGCCGGTGACCACTTGACCAATTTCATAGAGTTTAAATGTCGGCAGCTTTTTCAATACAAATTGGATTTTATCCACTACTTCTGGAGCAATAATCATCACTAGGCCAACACCCATATTAAAGGTGCGATAGAGTTCACAGTCCCCTAGATGACCCAAATCACCTAACAGCGAGAAGAGCGCTTGTTGCGGCCAGGTGTTTTTGAGAATTTCAACAGAACAACCTGGAGGTAAGATGCGGGGAATATTTTCCAGCAATCCGCCGCCAGTAATATGGGCCATACCCTTGATCTCGATTTGCTGTTGTAAAATGGCCTGGACAGGCAAGGTGTAATTAATATGAGGCTCCAGCAGAGCTTCCCCTAAAGTAACTTGAAGTTCGGGTAGCCTTGACTCCACGCTAAATTTGCCATGATCAAAAAACAACTTTCTTGCCAGCGAGTAACCATTTGTGTGTAGACCGCTTGAGGCAAAGGCAAAGACCAGGTCACCGGGAACGATATTTTTTCCGAGGATGACTTTTTCTTTATCCACGACACCGGTAATGATTCCTACTAAATCAATTTCACCCGGTAAATAGGTTCCGGGCATCTCTGCCGTTTCACCACCTACGAGAGAAATCTGATTTTCAATACAGGCCTTAACCATACCCTGTACTAATTGCTCTACTACTTCTGGTCGCAGCTTCTCATTGGCGATATAATCAAGCAAAGTCAGCGGTTTGGCGCCTAGCACAATGATGTCATTGGTAGTCGCACTGACTAAATCAATACCTAAGGTATCATATTTTTGCATCATACGAGCAATGATGGTTTTGGTGCCAACGCCATCGATGCTTTGTACTAGAACGGGTTTTTTGTATTCTTGAATCAGTTTTTTTAAATCATAAAGTGCCCCGAAGCTGCCGATATCAGTTAGTACGGCGGGGGAAAAAGTTTTTTCAACCGCATTTTTGATGCGCTTGACAGCTTCGTTTCCTGCATCGATATCAACACCAGCTGATTTATAGTCAATGGCGATCATGAAAGTTTTCCTCGTAGTCCGTTTTCAAAAGCCAGTCTTGCTTCTTCAAGGGAGAGATCCAGACAAGTTTCGATTTGTAGCCATGGTTGCATTTGTGTTTGTCCTAGAAGAGCAAAGTACAGTTGACGTTGCCTTAATAGATGCTTGACGGAGGCTAACTTGGACTGCTCGACTTCCAAAATAAAGCCACTGCTTTCACTAAATAAGGTTTTGTCCGTCGCTAAGGAACCAGGTAGCTCTACTTTGAAACCGATGCGGTTTTTAAAACTCATTTGGGCTAAGGCTACAGCCAGTCCGCCTTTGGAAATATCATGTGCTGCAAGAACCAGTTGCTGCTGAATCAGATCATAAATAGCAGACAATTCCTGACTGATCTGGTCCAAGCGCGGTTTGGGCAGTTGGAAGCCCAGCTCGTCATAAAGTTCGTAATAAGAGCCGCCGCCGCACTCATCCAGTCTTTCGCCTACAAGGACTAAAGCAGATTGATTTTGCCGAAAATGTCGGGAGACTACTTTGCGGACATCCGGTAAATTACCGAGACAGCTAATCATCGGACTGGGTGGGATAGCTCCGGATGGGGATTCATTGTAAAAGGAAACATTGCCGGAAATGATAGGCAGAGAAGCGCCAGGAAAGTCTTTGAGGCCGATCGCTTGGCAGGCGTCAATAATACCGCGGACAGATTCGGTGAATTCCCACATGTGTTCCGGCTTCTCCGGATTGCCAAAGCAGAGGCAGTCGGTGATTGCCTGCGGGCTAGCGCCTACAGCGGCAACATTGCGCGCCGCTTCTACCACCGCGTTTACTGCACCCCAATAGGGATCAATTTTGTTGTAGCGTGGGCAATGGTCCAGCGCTAAGGCGATTCCTGTAAGACGAACTTCCTCCGGATATTTGTCTTCATTAAAAGGTTGCATAACGCCCGCATCAGCTTCTCCAGCTTCTAGAATAGTGCGGCCTTGCACCTGTTTATCATATTTTTCAAAGATTGGTGCACGTGAGGCGATATTCTCATGTGCTAGCAGTTTTAATAAGACTTCATTGTAATTTGAGAGGGGCTGAAGTTTAGGTTCAATCAGCTTTTTTTGCAGTACCTTGGAAGGCCGATCATACAATAGGCCTTTGGTGATGTCAGAAGCTAAGGCGTGGACTACAATGCTTTGATGGTGATAAACCCTGTATTGTTTATCTACACAAATTTTGCCGATTATTTTGGCCTGAGCTCCTGCAGAAATCTCCGGCAGAGCAAAGGTTTGATTATAGTGTGTCAACAGAAAATCGCTGAGCTCGGGAGGCACGATCCACATAAATCGTTCCTGCGTTTCAGAGCAGAGAATAACCGAGGGATGTAAATGCGGCATACTCACTGGCACCTGATCCACATAAATTTCCGCACCGTAGCCGCCGTTTTCGGCCATCTCAAGAGAAGCACAGGCGATGCCGCCAGCTCCTAAATCTTTGAAACCGACCTGACTGATTAAATTTTTTTCCTGAAGCAGATGAAAGAGAGCATAATTTGCCTTGAGTAAATGACGTTTTAAAAAAGCATTGGGCTCTTGAACCGCACCTTTATTGCGTTCATTCTGCTCATTATTTAAATCAGCCGAGGCAAAGCTAGCACCGCCAAAACCACTGTTGTCTGTGGGCTTGCCTACTAAAATATAAACGTAGCCTTCCGCGTTTTTAGGCGCATAGGAATGAATAACAGCATCCTCACGAACGATACCGAGTGTAACCACGGTAATCAAACAGTTCTCGTTATAGCCGGGATCAAAGTAAACGTCTCCGGCGAGATTGGGAACCCCAATGGGATTCCCATAGCCTGCGATGCCGGCGACCACACCCTCTTGGATCCAGTGGGTTTTGGAGCTCTGCAAGGAACCAAAGCGCAGCCCATCACCGATAGCAATGACCTCGGCGCCCATGCAGCAGACATCGCGGACATTTCCGCCAATACCGGTTGCTGCTCCTTCATAAGGCAAGATTTGAGAGGGGTGATTGTGCGATTCATGACTAATGACTATGCCATAGCGATGACCTTGTTTATCCTGGGCTACGGAAACAATGCCAGCATCTTCTTTAGCCCCTAAAATGACATTAGGACCATGAGTGATCATTTTTTTTAAATGTATGCGGCTGGACTTATATGAGCAATGTTCAGAACCTTGAATGGACCAAAGAATGGCTTCCGTTAAAGTAGGCGGCCTTTTCAAAATATTTTGGATAGTAAGTGCTTCGTCAACAGTCAGTCCAAGTTGAAATTTTTGCAAGAACTGGCTGATTTCGGTGCGAGACAAACTGTTAAAGTCGAGAATATCAGCCTGCTGTATTGCTAGCATGGTTAATTATGCGTCCCTGTAAAAATCCAAGAGGGCATTATAATATAAGAAAAACATTGGGGTCAAATCTTGTCTTCAACCTACACTTTATTTCTGTGAACGCGGAAATGAAAGCCTTAGGGAGTCTGGATATATTCTGAAGGTTGAAGACAAGATTTGACCCCACTATAATTAGCTTACAAATAAACAGGAGTTTATCATGTTAAGAACAAATCCTGCGAAAGCAGAAGAAAGATTGAATGTAAAAGTGGATGTGCGTAAAAAATTAAATATTAAATTTGTCTATGGAGTAATAGAATTTCCAAACTATATTGTTCCGCCTACAAATTTAACTCGAGAATATTATAAAACGAAACACGAAAAAAATTCAGGAAAGCGATATAGGGTGCTTAGGTCGGGCAGTAATAAAGAAGTACCTTTAGATAATTTGCCGTCCTTATGCGCACACAGGCAAGCAACTTACCAAGATAATTACGAAGACTTCCTTAAATCTAGCGCTCTTGCCAGCGGCTCTTCTGTTCTCCAAAAAAATCCTGTATTTTTTTCACGGGTTGATCTTGTTGATCCTCTTACTCAACAAACTTTATATTTTAGAAATTTTGCTGAGCTATCTGATTATCTAGAAAATAATAAGTCATTATTTAATCCAGAAACGACACCAAAAGAAAATACAAGTGATGACTGTCAATTTCAAACGACCGTAAATAAATCACAAAATTTATCAGGAAATATTAATACCTTTTGGAAGGTTGCTCTAAGTAAACCGGTTCTTATTACTGCCTGCGCCATTGCTGCAGCTGCTGTAGTGCCGCATTTGTATATGAAAAAGTAGCGCTCCTGTGATGCTGAAGCGCAATTTTCGTAACCATTCGCGTGCATAGCTTAGAAAACCCCCTCTCCGCCCGCGTTTTTTTGCGGGAGGAGAGGGGTGGGGAGAGGAGGGCTTAAAAAATAATGAAGCAATCGAATTTACTCATTTAATATGTTTTTCCTGCTTTTGATCGAGCTGTATTGGAAGAATCAACTCTTGCCACTGATTCTGTTTTCATTTTTTGAGGTAATACTGGGAAAAAACCACATTTGGCAGAGCTAGGGGTAAGAGCTTGATTTAACTTCGAAGCGCTTGCAACCTTATTTATCACTGGATAAGACTCCTGCTTCTCCTCTGCCTGAGCTAGTGCAATATTCATCTCATCTTGAGGTTTTGCTAGCTCAACCTGCTTTGCCTGTCTATTGGCCTCTTTAAAATCTTCAAATTTTTGATGAGCTTTATTTAGCTGTAAATGTAAAAACTCATAAACTTTTTGACATTCTTCCCTATCTTTCAATAATTCATAGTTTTTGTTAAAACCCAAAATAACAGAGGCGGTATCTTTATGTTGTATAGGAACTAAATTAAGTAACTGACAATAGAATTCTGGCCAGCGGTTATTGGAATAAACCATGACAGGTACTTCAAAGGAGAGTGCCTGAAGTAAGGATTGAGTACTCATATCATCAAAAGAAACGATCCCTTTTTTATCTTTCATAGCGGATATGAGTTTAAAAAAATCTTCCTGGTGGGGCAGTCGGTAAGCCGTGTATTGATCGCAAAAATCAATAACAACTGAATATTGCTGGGCAATTTCCACAAGTATTTTTCGATACAGTGGCGCCATTCCTATTGCAAATACCATAATAGGTTTATTCTCACTATCTTTGCCCGCAGAGGCCACTTGATCAAAAAATGCCTTCAAATAATTTTCAATACTCGGTAAACATTTATTCTTAAAGCAAGCGCAAAGTAAAAAGTTCTCCATAACACGATGACGTATTACGCCATAACATTCTAAAGGGACATTAAATTCAGAGGATTTTGCTACGAATCGTGGAATACCAATATTTAATAGAGAATGGATGTTAAACCCTGAAGTCATATATCTATATCGATACGGGCTATTTGCAAATATACTAACATTTTGATCGAGTTCTTTTTTAGTGACCCAGTCCTCAAGATGAGGGGGTATAATTTGATAAACATACCGTATCTTAGTCAATTGATATTCTCGAGATAAAGAATTAAGAATACAAAACATCTTGTGAACTATTGCGCCACATCCTGTAAAGAATACAGTATCGTAGTTTGGCTTAGCTTGTGGAGGCGCATCAAGAAATTTCCATTCAAAAATACCATCTTGAACTCGAATAAAAGGACTATTATATAACTGGAAACTAAGCCCTTTAGCGATATCAAAACAGCCACTCGGATTGAGATCACATAAACCAAATCCCAATACCTTGCCTTGCTGAGCTGCTTGACTTAACTCTAATATTTGAGTTGAGTCTGATACTTCTGCTTGCGTGCTTATATTTCTTGTATGTGCCATTTTGACCTCTATAGTTATAGTTATTATTTTTAGTTCTGCTTTTTATCTGGTCTTTATAACGATAAATTAATTTGCTCCCTATTTTATTTTTTGATAATTATCCCGCAATACTCTACGCAGAATTTTATTTGAAGCGGTTCGCGGCAAATAGGGTAAGACGCTAACCTCAGCAATTTTAAACAGGGGATTAAGATGTTGTTTAATTTCATTTTGCATCTTTATTTTTAATTGAGCAAGTTCAATATTTACTTTTTGCTTGAGCACGACAAAAACAATTAATTGAGCAGGACCGCTCAAGGGCTCATGAGCAATAGCAGCGACATCATAGATTTCAGGAAGAGCTTGGAGGCAATTTTCAATTTCGGCAGAACTAACCTTGATTCCACCCAGCTTCATGACATCATCGACTCGCCCTAGTAAGCGATAGAAACCATTTGGGTAATGTTCTATTTGATCTCCATGACGACGTAAGATTTTGCCGTCTTGGAGCTCTGGCAAATTAGCAAAGTAAATTTGATGGTGATCTTGGTTTAAGAGCTCAGTCGACAGCCCAATAGAGGGTGGAATGAGGGCGACTTCGCCTTGCTGAGCAGGTTGGCCATTTTCATCGAGCAGCACAAAATCAAGACCTAAAGCCGGCGTTGTAAAAGCAGCGGGAGCTGCGGCTTGAATTAAGGTCCCCGTTATATAGGCTCCTCCAATTTCCGTGCCACCGCAATATTCAATAATCGGCTTGTAATGAGCGAGAGACATCAGATAAAGCATATCATCTATATTTGAACGCTCACCAGTCGACGTGAATAATTTTATTGATTTCCAATTCAGGCCTTCCATAGAACGGGTTGTTCGCCAGTTTTTTACCATGGTGGGCACAAGGCCAAGGTGAGTTACTTTGGCTTGTTGTATAAATTTACCAAAATTTTTACCGAAGGGGGCGCCTGAATAAAGAGCCAGGCTTGCTTTATTCAATAAACAAGCAAAGATGAGCCAGGGACCCATCATCCAACCGAGATTGGAGGGCCAACAAAAAATATCACCTGCTTGAAGATTGTGATGCAAATAGGCATCACTGGCGCATTTTATTGGTGTGGTATGGGTCCAGGGAAGGGCTTTGGGTGTGCCGCTCGTGCCGGAAGAAAATAAAATAGTAAGGGGGTCATGAGGATTACAAGAAACAGAAGGAAAAATTTCATCTTCTACTGCTGTACTTAAAAATTGATCCCAGCGAAGATCTTGAGGGCGCAATTGAACCATGAGGGTTGTCGCTGCCGGGAAGACTATCGTTTTAGGGCTATTCACGCTGACCAGTTTTTCATAAAGCGGAAAAATCTTCCCAGTGCGAATAATCTGATCCTGACAAAAAATCAATTGAACGTCCGTTATCTTGAGACGGAGTTCAATTTCCTTAGCAGAAAAACTATCTGGAATAGCAACCACAACAGCGCCCGCTTTAAGCAGGCCAAGATAGATTGCAACAGCCTCGACTGTCATCGGCATAATCAGGGCAACCCTTGCTCCTTTTACAAGCGCTTCCTTTAGAAGGCTATTGGCAATACGATTCGAAAGCGTATCCAATTCTCCATAAGTTATTTTCTGAATTTTGCCTTGCTCCGTTTGAGAAACAATAGCAAGCGCATTTTTCTTAGCTTGAAAACAGCTATTGGCAATATTCAGTTTAGCGCCTGGAAGCCAGCGAGGAGTTTCTAGGCCTTCAGAAAGATCGACAAGATTAGTATAAGGAAGATCCAAGACCAGATTTAATAAGCTAAGCATCTTACTCCAAAATTGAGGGTAATGATCAACCGACCAACGATGGAAGGCTTGATAATCCAAGGCTGCATTTTTAAAGCCCTTCTCAGCCATCAATTTTGCTAAATTAGTGGATTGAATAAAAGCTTCCTCTGGTTGCCAGGCCGGTGCTGGTATTTTTTCCCAATCCGGATAAACAGTTTTATAAAGCACAAGATGGCTCGCAAAGGGTAGTTTGGGAAGTAAATCTTGGCTTATTTTTTGCCAGCAGTTTTCAGGGCTAAGGGTTTGTAACAGGGATTTTACCTTGATTGCAATTTTTTCAGATTCATGGCTAGATAAGCCAGTTTGACTGAGCGCTAACTTGAGCTTTTCCATAGAACAATAATTTCCTTTAACCGTCATTAAAAAA